>CADAVB010000004.1 GCA_902791165.1 uncultured Bacteroidia bacterium | reverse complement strand
CGCCACGATGAACACACTGATGACGATAGAGAGTAAGGGTCTGTCTATAAATGTTTTGACGGTCATAACATCTTGTCTTTAAGAAAAGACAAAAATAGGTTGAATGACCGTGGGCAAGGTGTATAAAAGTGAACCGATGTTGTATGTTTTCGGAACTAATCAAAAGGTTCATATTGGTTTATTGAAAAAAGATGTACTTTTGCATTGAGCAAACATTGTTGTTGTTCAGTATGGAATTTAGTATAATAAAGAAAGATAGTCCTATGAGTATTGATGAGCTTAAACACCAAATAAATCTATTCAAGAAACAACTTGAGATAATAAATGGTCAATTCCTTTCAAATCATCTCACAGGTTTTATTTATCACGATTTAATCCGTTACAGAAATCCGGACAACAATTGGTTTGCAAAAGACTATGTGCCAGTATTGGATGAAGAAGCCTCATCTATCATCGGGAAAGATTGTAAAAACGGTTATTATTATGTATATGGTACCAATACATACGATGATTATATTTATGACTTAATAAATGGTTATCGGATTGAGCATAAAGATGAAAATTATGATGAAATAGTCGACAATAAAGCCCTTGCCGAAATCATTCCTGTATGGAAAGAACTTATTGCGAAAGACTACAATAGAGAAGAGCATATAAAAAGATATGTTTGGAAATTAATTCCTGCGTTTATCAATAGTCAAAATCCAAGGGCAACAGAGTCCCATCTATACATGTATGGTCATTATTATTACAATCTTTTTGGAACAGAAGATAATCCTGAACTTTTTGAAGAGATAGAAAAGATTGCTAATTCTATGCTGTCACCTAATCATCATATTGAATTTTCAGAGTTCCAATCAAATGGGATGGTATTTAAAATTATAGACTATCACAAACGCGAGGTAAGAATAAAAAGAGTAAACGGATTGTTTGGAGAATATATCTGTTATTCCAAAAGAAAAGCTGTCCTACCTAATCAAAGTAGAGTAACACTTCCTGTAAATGTATATCACCCTCAATATGGAGATTTGTATTTGA
Organism: uncultured Bacteroidia bacterium; assembly: GCA_902791165.1. Taxonomy (GTDB): domain Bacteria; phylum Bacteroidota; class Bacteroidia; order Bacteroidales; family F082; genus Limimorpha. Next base: position 51,812 of record CADAVB010000004.1, on the reverse strand, counting down.
CAGAAGTAGGAAAAGGTGTTTTTGAGTCATTAACAGAAGCGACAAACATTGAAATTCCAAAATATGTACATAAGATTGAATGGAGTTTTTGGAATTGCAAAAACCTTTCAAGTATATCTGTCAATGTGCAAAATCCGTATTTTTGTGATTTAGAAGGAGTATTGTATACAAAAGACAAGAAAATACTAGTTGCATATCCCAATGCAAAAGGGAAAAAATACATTGTTCCTTCTGGAGTAGAAGAAATAGGGGCTTTTGCTTTTAAAGATTGTGATAATTTAGAGGAACTAAGCTTTCCTTTAACGGTAAAAAGAATTGGTATTAATGCTTTTTATAGATGTACTAGCTTAAAAACTATTTTGTGTGAGGGTGCTGAAAATGAGATAAAGTTTGATGGTTATTGTGGAGAATATGGGATTGTTAATCCTGAGTGGTACTATAATATTCATTTATCGTTTGTATAACATAAGAAATTATTAACTATGTCCAATAATACTAATAATACCAGCATACAATTGTCATCAAACGACGAGATACTGATATACCAGTCAGAAGATGGTACTATCAAGGTAGATGTGCTGTTTCAAGATGAAACAGTATGGTTGACCCAAGAACACATGGCTTTGCTTTTTGGTAAAGGTCGGTCAACCATAGCGGAGCACATTTCTAACATTTTTTCTGAAGGTGAACTTCAGGAAGAAGTGGTGTGTCGGAAATTCCGACATACCACTCAACATGGCGCAATAGAAGGGCTTTCTCAAACTAAAGAGGTAAAGTATTACAACCTTGATGTCATTATTTCTGTGGGCTATCGGGTGAAATCGCGCCAAGGCACACTGTTTCGCATTTGGGCTACTCAACGTCTTCGCGACTATATCATCAAAGGTGTTGCGTTGAATGATGAGCGTTTCAAAAAGGGCAATTCCATGAACTATTTCAAGGATTTGTTGGAACGCATTCGAGAAATTCGCCTCTCCGAAAAGGTTTTCTATCAACAAATAAAGGATATTTACAAGACCAGCATTGATTACGACCCTTCAGATGAAATGACCCTTCGGTTTTTCAAAGAGGTACAGAACAAATTGCTGTGGGCGGTGAGTGGAAAAACAGCTGCGGAATTGGTCTATTATAGAGCTAATGCTTCTTTGCCAATGATGGGTCTGACATCTACGGAGAATGCAGGAAAGGTGTTGAAATCAGATACAATTATTGGGAAAAACTATTTGAGCGAAGACGAAATTAAAATCTTGAAACTAATTGTAGAACAATTTCTTGCCTTTGCTGAAGCGCAAGCAGTATCGCATGTTCCCATGTATATGAAAGATTGGGTGGAACACTTGAGAATGGTACTAACAATGAATCGCAAATCTATTCTGGAGGATGCAGGACGCATTTCACATCAGATGGCATTGGAAAAGGCAGAAATGGAGTACAATAAATATAAGATGGAACAACGCCAAATTGAACATTTAGAAAGCATCAAGGAACTAGAAGCTGATATCAGGGAACTACAAAGTGGAGATTAGTTGTGTTTTCAAAGCCCTCTTGGCAATCACCACAGCCACAACCGCACTGAAAACACTGGAAACGAAATTGAGCGCCCAGACACCGTCGAGCTGCCAAATCGGGACAAGGATGGCCAAAAACACCAAGGGGAAAACGAAAGTGCCCAACAAGGAGATGGCCAAGGAATGCCAAGGCTTTTCCAAGGCGGTCAGGTAGCCAGCCAGCGTCATCTGCACCCAACTCACGAGATAGCTGAGCGCATAAAACCGCATGGCGCGCAGACTCATGTCATGTAATGCCACGTCACCGTCTTTAACGAAAAGCGGCAACAGCAGCTTCCCGCCGAAGAGCAGAAACAGCATGGCAAACAAGGACAGGATGGCGGCTGCCGACATGACGACACGCTGCATCTTGCGCATCCTTGGCAGGAGTCCCGCACCGAAGCAATAACTAATGGCGGGCTGCAAGGCATCCGACATGCTGTAAATCACCATGCCCGTGAGGCTCGCGATGTATTCCACGATGGACACCGCTGCCACCGCCGTGGAACCGCCCAGCTTCAGCAGCACGATGTTGATGATGATGGCAAACAAGGAACCAGCCATGCTAACGAAAAACTCCGATGAGCCGTTGGCGATGATGGTCAGCATCTGCTTGACCGAGATACGGCCTTTGGTGAGTTTTAGCGGCAGTTTCTTGGCGGAAAAAGGTATCAATGACCAAATCGCGCCCACCGTCATCGAGATGCAGCTGGCCAATGCCGCTGCCCACAAGCCTTTGTGCCATACGACGATGAATAGCGCATCAAGCACGATGTTCAGCACTGAGCAAACGATGTTGATGACCATGCTCAGGCGGACTTTGCCGCAGTCGCGCAGGTAGTTGTCAGTGGAGAAATAGATGGAGCAAAGTGGCATGAATAGCGAGAACACACGCAGGTATTGCACCGCATACTCAGCCGTCACCCCCTTGGCGCCCATCAGCCGAATCAGAGGTTCTGCAAGGAAGAAACCGAGCAGACCAAAAAGCGTTGAGATAACGGTGATGAAAGACAGGCACACCGAGAACACACGGCTGGCCTCTTCTTTCTTGTCTTGCCCCAACAGGATGGAGACACGCACAGAGGAGCCTGTTGCAATCATGTCGGCCACAGCGGCGATGATCATGACCATCGGCATCACCAGATTGACCGCCGCCAAGGCTTCTTGCCCGATGTAATGTCCGACAAAGATGCCGTCAATGACAGAATACACGGCAGAGAAGCCCATGCCGACCATTGCAGGCAGGGTGCACTTGAAAAACAGCTTCAAGATGGGTGCCGATCTATAAGCTTGCTCGTTCATGGTTTAGTTTACGGAATTGATGGTTGTTCCTTCTCTGACAAACCCCGCGCCCTTGGCGATGATGACCTCGCCGGTTTTCAGTCCATCCGTCACCACGTATGATTTCCCGTCAGTGGCGGATTCCACCTGAATCAGGCTTGTAACCGCTTTGCCGTCAACTACTTTCACCACATAGACTTTATCCTGAATGTCATAGGTGGCCTCTTGTGGAATGACAATGGCGTTATGAAGCGAGGTCGGTAAAATGACCTTGCCCGTGCCGCCGCTGAGCAACATCCCATTGGGGTTGTCGAAGCGGGCGCAGACCGAGACGGCACCTGTGCGCTCGTCCACTACGCCGCTGATGCTCTCCACATGGCCAGTTTGTTCGTACACCAGACCATTAGACAGTTGCAATTGCAGTTCAGGGAAATGGCTTATCGCATCCGTGAGGCTTTGGTATTCGGCCAGGTACTGCATCACGGTGTTTTCCGTCATCGAGAAAAAGACACGCATCTGACCATTGTCGGCCACCACGGTGAGGCCGTCTTGGATGGAAGGCCCTACGAGGTCTCCTTTGCGGTAAGGGATACGCCCCACCACGCCATCGGAAGGGCTGCGGATCTCGGTATAGCTGAGGTCGTTGCGGGCAGAGGTGAGCACCGCTTTTGCCGCTGCGAGGTTGGCTTTCGCCACATTAAGGTCGCTTTCGGCAAGTGAAAGCTCAAAGTCAGAGACAATCTCTTGCTGGCGAAGCGTTTTTTTGCCGTCGTATTCTAATTGCGCCCTGTTCAAAGCGGCGGTCATCATTTGCACATTGGCGTTGGCCGACTCCACCGCGGCACGATAGGTGGCATCATCGATGCGGAACAGCAGCTGACCCGCCTTTACCGCATCGCCTTCCTTCACATACACCCCTTGCAGATACCCTTCAACACGAGGAATGATCTTGATGTCCTGGTTGCCTTGAATCGAGGCAGGATACTCCGTGCTCATCGTATAATCCTGCATGGCCACCGTGAGCAGTTCGTGTGTTTCGGGCACGTTTTGTTCCTCTGGTAAGTTGTTGCCGCACGAAAAGAGTAGGAAGGCTAACGCCGACAATACTGTCAAATATCTAAGCTTCATACACTATGAATTTGAAGTTGCAAAAATAGGCTTTACGAAAACAGGCATGGTTTATAAAAGTGAACCGATATTGTATGTTTTCGGAACTAGTTGTATTTTTGCAGCATGAATTACATCGTCCAACAATATGACCATGCAACGGCTATCGTCAAAACTGAACTTTCGGAGTTTTGGCTGTGCCACGTGCAACTTGGCACCATCACTGTTTCTTTTGAGCAAGAGAAACACAAAATGTTAGCTGACACGGTTTTCGTAGTCCCGGAAGGGATCCAGTTCAAAGTGGTTTCTTCTTCTCGCAATATGAGGATGGAAGTCCTTGTTTTCGATGAGCCGTTGATGAATGTGGTATATGCCCTGCTCGGGGCGGAGGCTGATTTTGGCTCTTTGGAGATGGCGTTTTGGTCTGACAAAACGATAGACAAGCCTTTCAACCGAATGCTAGCCGCTGACTATGATTTGCTTCGTGTCGCCATAGAGCAGCCTAACCTCGTTGCCCGCAACAAAATGATTACAGCCTTGCTGGTGCATCTTTTGCTGACGCTCTATAACGCTTCCGACAGACCCGAAAACACCACGCAAAATGACAACAGCAAACGTTCCCGCCAACTCTTGCACCATTTCTTCGAGTTGGTAGGCGAAAACATCCTTTCGGGACAGCGCAACATCCCGTTTTATGCCGAGAGACTCTGCGTTTCAGAGCGTTATCTTTTCAAAGTCTGCAAGAAGGAAACGGGCAAAACGCCCAAAGACCTCATCAATGAGTTCCTGGTTGGCCAAATCAAAAATGCCTTGCTTACCACTGAAATGACGCATCAACAAATCGCCGACCAATTCAATTTCCCCGACCAGTCGGCCTTTGGGCAGTTTTTCAAGAGGCGAGAAGGGATGTCGCCGTCGGAGTTCAGGCAGAAATACAGATAAATTTCATTCAAACGAACAACAAAACCCGCCGTAAAGGTCACAAAACCCTTGCTTTACACCAAATCCCGAATCGTTTTGCCCATGTTGGTGAGGTGGTCGGCCACACGCTCTGCATTTTGCGCCAACGAGAGGTATTCCGCCCCAACCGAAGGTGTACACACCCCGCGCACAAGCCGCTCGATGTGGTTTTTCTCCATAAGGTCGGTATAGTCATCTATCTCATCCTCAATGCGATTGGCACAACCTAAGGCTTCGAGGTCTAGTTTGTGGTAGGCAACCACGGTTTCCCTGTACAAATCTATAATCAACTGCTCCATTTTTCTGATTTCCGCGATGGCGTCGGCTGAGAAAGTGGCGTTTTGTTCCTTGAGCGCCTCGGCATATTCCACGATGTTTTCCGCATAGTCGCCGATGCGCTCGAGGTCGCTCACCGTGCGAATCGTCGAAGAAAGATAGCGTTGGTCGAAGCTGTTGAGCCGCTTGCCGGAGAGTTTCACGGAGTAGTTCACCAACTCCTTGTTCAAGTAATTCAACTCGTTTTCAGTCTTTCTGAAAACTCCTACATCGCTGAAATCCAACGTGGTGACGATATGGATGGAACGATGGAAATTCTGCATGGCGAGTTCAGCCATGTTCTCGATTTCAGCCTTCAACTGGCGGATGGCGACCACGGGCGTGCGCAGCATCTGTTCATCAAGGAAGTGTAAATGCGGCTCGTCGGTTTTCTCCTTGGGAACCTCTTTCACGATGCGGCAAGCCAAGTTCACCAAGGCGTTGGTCAATGGCATCGCAACTAACATGGTGCAAACGTTGAACACCGTGTGGAACATGGCCAATTGCAGTTGTGGCGCGGCGGGAAACAGCCGATTGAACACCTGCCCGAAACTCCAATTGCCGCCCGTCGTCGAGCGCAGCAAGAAACCTATCAGCATAAAGATTGCGACACCCATTACGTTGAAAATCAGGTGTATCGTTGCGGTTCGCTTGGCGGCTGTGCCACTCGTCACGCCAGCGATAATGGCCACGACGCACGAACCGATGTTGCTGCCCATCGTCAGGTAGATGCCTTGGTCGAGGGTGACCAAGCCCGAAACGACCATCGTGATTGCGATGGAAGTCATCACCGACGAGGACTGGATGATGGCCGTCAGCACCGCGCCGACCAAAACCAACAGCACGGCATTGTTAATGTTGGCCAAGAATTGCCTAACGGACTCCAACGCGGCGAAATCATCCATTGCTTCGGCCATCATAGAAAGGCCGACAAACAACATTCCGAATCCCGTCAGGATGCCGCCTATCTGCTTGGTTGTGTTGCGTTTGCTGAACAAGGTCATAAATGCGCCAATGCCAGCAAAAGCCGCAAAAATGACGGTGGTGGAGATGCTGTTGGTGCCAAACATGCCCAAGGCCACCAATTGCGCCGTGACGGTGGTGCCGATGTTGGCGCCATAGATGATGGTGGCCGCCTGCGCCAGCGACAGAATGCCCACATTGACGAAGCCGATGACCATCACCGTGACGGCGCCGCTGCTTTGGATGGCGGCAGTGCCCACCGCGCCTATGCCCACGCCGAGCCACTTGTTTCGGCCCGTCTTTGAAAACAGTTGTTTCAGCCGTTTCGACGACACCGCTTCGAGATGGGTACTCATCATCTGGCAGGCCACGAGAAACACGCCTATGCCCGCCGTCAAGGTCAGGATGGCAATTAAAATGCTTGTAAAGTCCATAGTTTAAGTATTTGATTTTCAGAATGAAAAATGGCACAAACTTGAATGAGGTTCGTGCCATTATCAATTAGGTCGATATAAGTCAAAATCGGTCGCGGCGCATAGCGACGCACCAATCCCCTGAATTGCTCAGCTGAAAGTTGGGACGAAGAAAGGTTCATTGAACAGAGGAAAACGCACTCTGTCCCATTGATTTCCAAAGAATACTTTCCCAAATATGCTTCTTCATGAAGGTCATCTTCTTCCCATTCAGTTTCGTCGGCCTCCATCTCCGCAATACACTCCATGCACACGCCTTTCATTTTTCGTGGCTCGTTGCCATAATCATCGACGACGAAAGTCACGAAAAACAAACCCAACAGTATGGGAATCAGTAATTTGGTGTATTTTCTGCAAAATTCAAACATCGGGTGCAAAATTACACGTTTTTTCTGACTTTGCAAAGAAAAACCGCCGCAAAGGCGCGAAACCCTTGCGGCGGCAGAAACTGTCTTGTCAGTTTTTAGGCTTCCTCAATAGCCCCCACAGGGCAGCCGTCCTTGGCCTCGTCGGCAGCGGTCAATGCCGCTTCCGGCACCTCGCCCTCGATGGCAACAGCCACGTCACCTTGGATGCTGAACACTTCTGGGCAGGTGGACTCGCAAAGCCCACAACCGATGCAACCGTCATTTACTTTGTACTTCATGATGTTCCTTTCTGTTATTGGTTTATGTGTTGGTTAATCAATCCTTTGATTTTCTCGATGATGGTCTCCACTTCCATCCCCGATTTCTTGCTCATTTCCGAGATGGTAGCTTTGCCCATCATAATTTTGCCAACGGGCGTGTTGAGCATCTTGAACTTCTCGTTCACTTTTGCCATTTCCGACTTCAACCAAGGATATTGGGCGATGAGGTCGGCTAAACGGGTGTCTTTCGTGATTTCCATATTATTGCGTTTCTGTTACGGACGCATTCAATGCGTCCCTACATTAGTTTTATGTCTGGATTCTTTTCTGTGAACTTTTCTTTCAGCACCTCGATGATTTCGGCGCGGCTGTTGCCTTTCTTCTCCATCTGTTTGATGGTCTTATAGGCTTGAAACAGCGTGGAAGGCCCAATCTCGGAGCTGAAATAACCGATGCCTTGGTTCCAGGCCAGCAGTTCAAACACATCGTCCAAGGCGGCTGAATCGAGGCCGTGGATGTAGGCTTTCACTAATTCGCGCGTCGCTTGCCGCATACGACCTGCTCCTACGGCATTGGCCAGCGAAAGCAACAGACGTGTCTCGTATGGCAGATGACGGCGGCTGTCGTTCCAGGTCAAGTCCCAGAAATTGACGGCGGTCTGTGCCAAATCATCATCGATCAAGGCCATGTTAGTGAGGGCGTAAGGGCGCATCGGGATGTCTTTCTCGGCCTGTTTCATCTGGACGCGGTAGAAGTAAGTGTGGTATTCGGCCTCGGCCACCTTTTCAGTATAATGCTCGAAACCAAGGTCTTCAAGCACCTCATAAAGCGGAATCGGCTCAAAACTTTGGATGATTTCCATACCTTCGCCGACGGCCATCTTCGCAGCCTGCATTTTCAGTCCCGGGAAAAAGTTGCCCTGCACACCGCGCACGTCAATCTTCTTGAAACTCACGGTTTTGTCTTTCCAATCGTTGTAACTCATAGTTGTGTCTCCTTTCTTTGGTTTGATGGTACAAAAGTAGTTTCTTCCATTGCGGCAAAGCGTAACAATTGTTACATCAGGCACTTGTTTTTTTCCGTATTTTTGCGCTGAAAAAAATGCTGTTATGGAAGAACTGAAACGTATCAAACTCTTTGCAGGATGCAGCGACGAATCTTTGGAGCGTCTGCTCGAAAACCCTTGTCGCCGACAGGACTATCCCGCTGGAAGGCGGATGCTTAACCCGGGCGACCCTTGCCGTGCGCTGATGGTGCTCGTCGAAGGTCAGGCCGAGGCGCGAATGATGGGCGAGGAGGGCCGCGAGGTGCTCGTCGACCACCTGAAAGCCCCTATGCTGCTGGCTCCAGCGTTTCTGTTTGCCAACAATAATGTCGTCCCTGTGGAAGTCACCGCCCTCACCGATTGCGCCGTGTGGCACATCAACCGTGAGGCTTTTTTTGAGTTTATGCAGCAGGAGCCGACCGTGTTGCGTTCCTTCCTTGAAGTCCTCTCCGAGCGAGGCCGTTTCCTAAGCCGAAAGATACGCACCTTTGCCGTCAACAGCCTTCGCAACCGCGTCATCGAATACCTCGAAGCCAACGGCAGCATCACTTCCGTGGCCGCCGCTGCCGAACAACTTGGCGCAACAAGACCCTCACTCAGCCGCGTCCTCTCGGAAATGGTGAGCGAGGGCCTTATCACAAAAGATGGGAAAGGCTACAAGAAGCGTTAAATTCCAAAGATTCTCATATCTTCCTCAACCGTACTAATTCCTCCAATGCCGAAGTTCTCAACCAAGACTTTGGCCACATTGGGTGAAAGGAAAGCAGGCAAGGTCGGGCCAAGGTGGATGTTCTTCACACCGAGGCTGAGCAGGGCTAACAGAACGATGACGGCCTTCTGCTCGTACCAAGCGATGTTATAGGCGATAGGCAGTTGGTTTACATCATCCAAACCGAACACTTCCTTCAGTTTCAATGCGATGAGTGCCAGTGAGTAGCTGTCGTTGCACTGTCCCGCATCCAACACGCGCGGGATGCCGCCGATGTCGCCCAAGTTGAGTTTGTTGTACTTGTATTTGGCGCAACCAGCCGTGAGGATGACGCAATCCTTGGGCAAGGCCTTGGCAAATTCGGTGTAGTATTCACGGCTTTTCATGCGACCGTCGCAGCCCGCCATCACCACAAACTTACGGATGGCACCGCTTTTCACAGCCTCTACTACCTTGTCGGCAAGAGCAAACACCTGCTCGTGGGCAAAACCGCCTATAATCTTGCCCGTCTCAATCTCTTTAGGGGCTTGGCAGGTCTTGGCCAAAGCGATAATTTCGCTGAAATCCTTTTTGCCGTTGGCATCAGCGGGGATGTGCTTCCAACCCGGGAAACCCGTGCTGTTGGTGGTGAAAACGCGGTCTTTGTAGGTTGCATTAGCGGTCGGAGGCACGATGCAGTTGGTGGTGAACAGAATGGGACCGTTGAAGGCTTCAAACTCCTCGCGTTGTTTCCACCAAGCGTTGCCGTAGTTGCCTTTCAAGTGACTGTATTTCTTCAGTTTGGGGTAATAATGTGCAGGCAACATCTCGCTATGGGTGTAGATGTCGATGCCAGCGTCCTTGCTTTGTTCCAAAAGTTGCTCAATGTCGTTGAGGTCGTGGCCGCTGATGAGGATGCCCGGACGCTTGCCCACGCCAATATTCACCTCGGTGATTTCAGGGTTGCCGTAAGCTGTCGTATTGGCTTTGTCGAGTAGTGCCATCGCCTTTACGCCCCATTCGCCAGTTTTCAGGACAAGAGCGGTGAGTTCATTGGCATCGTAGCAGGTCACCAATTGGCCAAGGGTTTGCAGGATGAACTCGTTAATGTCACCATCGACTTGGCCAAGGCGAGCAGCGTGTTCCAAGTAGGCGGCCATACCTTTGAGGCCGTACATGGTCAACTCTTTCAACGAGCGGATGTCCTCGTTGGTTTCGGCAAGCACGCCGACGGTTTGGGCTTTCTCGTCATATTGCTCGCGGGGGCAATCCCATTCCAATACATCAAGTTTCGGGAGCACGATGCCTTTCTTGTTGGTCACACGGTCTTTGAACATTTCGCGCAATTCCAAGCCTTTATCGATACGGGCGTAGATGCTCTCAGCATCGAAGTTGGCGTTGGTGATGGTCGAAAACAGTGCGTCGTTCACGAAGGCGTGGATACTCTTGCGGAAATCGCAATAATCGTGTCCACACCCGTGCTGGTGATGGTTGGCGATGACACCCAATCCTTTAAGGATATAGATCAAAAGGTCTTGTGCATGAGCCACTTGCGGGGTCTTTCCGCACACTCCAGAAATCTTGCAGCCGGTGCATCCGGCAGTTTCCTGACATTGGAAACAAAACATTTTCTCGTTCATGGTTTTGCGTGTTGGGTTAGTTGTGAAATTTGCTGCAAAACTACAAGCACGAAACGACTTGGAGCGTAACAAATGTTACAGTGAAAAACAAAAATCCGTAAATCAGGTCTCAAACTGTAGCGAGCAAGTACGCTCTGTTCTCGCTTGTTCGAAACGTTCACATTTATTTTCCTTCTCGATAGTCAACCATGTTCATGGAGCTTTGACAAATCGTTATTTTTCAGTATCTTTTGCCATATATTGCACGGGCTTCTTTTGTCCATTTGCGAATGAAATCAGTTTTTGCAACGGTATAGGCATCTCTGTCATGCTCATATCTCTTCCATAATTCAAGCTTTAATGTTTCATATTCCTTTGCAATCTGAGGATGTTCATTCAGATAGTCGCGGAAATACAGCTCATCATTATCTCCTGCGTATCTAAGATGAATGTGATAAACCTTATCCGCAAATCCCTCTTTTGTATATCCCTTGTTGAGTGAAATACGTCCCTTTTCATCAGACATTCTGATAAAACCATTCTGCTCCATAACGTGCGATACTGCTTCCATGTCGGCATTTTCGGATATCTCGACCATCACATCAACAATGTTCTTGGCCCAAATGCCATGGATTGCTGTACTTCCAATGTGACTGATTCTTTTAACAGGATAACCTGTCAAAAGTTTGGTAAGTTCAGTTTCTATTTCCTTGAAGTATTCATTCCATTGATCATTGGGCTGAACAAGGAAGATGGGGAATAACTCCCACAACTCTTCCAACGTCATTTCCGACAGTTCTTTTCTCATCACCAAGTCCTTTGCAAATTCTGATTTATCGGTCTATTGGCGTATATTCAATCTTGGCTTCCTCATCAGTCGCTTCAAGTTTCATAATCACAGGGCGCAGACCGTCATTGCAGCTGACAATGGCCACGCCAGGTTCTTTAATCCAATCACCATAATAGAAGAGTCCTTTGTCTGCACCATGAGCCAGTGCAAACACATACTGATAAATGGCTTTCCATGCTTCATCACAAAAACCTTCAGGCTTTGCATAGTCAGCGTAAAACACATCACCAACCTTCATCATCGGACATGCTTTCAGGCCGCAGATGCCATATTCCTTTGCCAAGTCCTCATTCAGCATCGTTTTGAGGATGGTAATCTTAACTTTCTTCATAATAGGTTTTACTTTTCATATAATTCAATGGGCAGTCCGTCAGGATCTTGAAAGAAGAGGAACTGCTTGCCAGTGTACTCGTCTATCCTAATCTGTTCGTGTGTAATCCCCAGTGCATCTAATTCACCGATGGCTGCTGCTATGTTGTCGACTTCAAAAGCCAAATGTCGCATACCAGCGGCTTCTGGATGCGTCAATCGGCGCGGTGGTGAAGGAAAAGAGAATAACTCGATGATATAATCGTGGTCAAGAGCGAGGTCGGTTTTGTATGACTGACGCTCGGCACGATAATGTTCAGCAATAACCTTGAATCCAAGGACTCGCGTATAGAAATCCAAACTCTTCTGATAGTCGGAGCAGATGATGGCGATATGGTGTACTTTGTTTAGATGTAGCATGGTTTTATCTGTTTCGCAATTCGGCTGCAAAGTTATAAAAACAATCTATAAACGGGTCGAAGTTGGATGTTTCGGGAAAGTGGAGGTGGCCGCTTTTCCGTTTCATTGAAACGAGTCAAGAGAAAAATTCATTTATTTCATTTTTTTTCTTTTTCGGCTTCGGCTGTGGCAATGCATTACAAGTCTCGCGGACAAGCGCCGACAAATAATCCCTGTCGTCCACGTCTTCAATGAAGAAATAGTCTTTCGCACCGTCGTATGGTGGACGCATCTCAACGCTACGCAATAGCGAGCGGCCAGCCTCGGTCGGTTTCAGGTAGAAACGGTTGTCGCAGACGAGGCCAAAGATGACGCCGTCGCAATAGATGCCGTAGTCGCCGAACATCTTTTTCACGGTGATCTCGCCCGCACCAGCGCATTGGTCGGCAATGAATTGAACGAAGTCGGGGTTGCTTGCCATGGTGGGTTATCCTTTGTGATTGCGCAAAGGTATGAAAAAATCCGCACCCCAAGCCTGCGCCCAAGTTGCGGATTGTTGTGTGCAAAATGCAGATAGAGATATACAAATATCTCATTGCTGCTCTATATTTGAAACGTCTATATTTTTGAGAAGAAATAAATCTTTTTCAAGTTTCTTGTTCCTTTTTTCCAAACATTTTATTTGCTTTCTTAATTGACATTCAATATCATCTTTCCGAAAGATGATTTCTATGAGTTCTCTTTTCGTCTTTAACATCAATCCAATTTTAATCATGGTCGTTGCCTCCTTCGTTTATTGCACAAATATAACATGGCTCAAATCCAAGGCTTTTTAATAGGGTGTCGTCAACATTTAAGTCAGGAATATATTTGCGCATATACAATTCTTGAAGTTGACCATACAGTTGCTTCTTGCAATCATCAATTCTAATTAGTGCCTTTTTTAGCTCTTCTTCCGTGATACCTCTGGGTAATTCTTTGTCGATAGATATGTCTCCACCACTCATCCATGATAAATATCCAAAATCAAAACATATTCGTAATCTTCTATGCCAGTCTTCTTTTATCCAATCTACGAACTCCATCCAGATGCGGGTTATCTCATCATTTATTTCTGTAACAGAACGATTGTCCTCTACTATTTGAATGCCTGAATTTGGGATGGTAGTAGACTCAAAATCACGATCTATAATTGGTCTGTCAGGATGGAATCTTAAATTAACTCTATTGACAAATGCAGACATATCCCTTTCTCTTAAATCCGAAAGGTCATTCCAATACTTTCTGAAAGCAAGAACAGATTCTTTGCCCTGATTTTGAATAGGCTCTGGAATGCATATACGTTCAAAGTCAGATTTCATGGCAGGGCAATTAATATCTGTATGATACACAGGACTTTTCTCTGCTCTAATATATTTTAAAGAATCTATAGGTTTACCGATATGATTATATACATGGGTCAGCAAACCCGTGTCGCCCTTGCATATAGCCTTAAATGCTAACAGATAGTTCTTTTCTTTTTGTGAGAATATGGCCGGAAAAACATGAGATTTACGAGAATTCCAGTCTCCTTTAACTTCCTGTCCGGTAGGTGTTTTCCATAGAACTATATCTTCAAACTTATAATCATACGGTATCTCTATCTCTCGTATTATTCTTTTGAAATTGGCTTTTGTAATATACATATCACTTGACGTTTTTATTTTGTTATGTGTTTCGCAAACTTCAACAACCAAAAAAGGAGGCGAGTCATTTCGTCTCCAATGTGAGGTCGTGGAATTACCTTTCGAGGATAGACAAAATGCTCGCCTCTAACAGCGAGCATTCGCTTTTGTCTTCCTCGAAATTCACCATTTTGAAATTTTCCACGTTTCACATTGGTTGGAACAAATAGCAAACGCTATGATTTATTATGTAAGTTTAACTACTTTCTTTGTTTGTTTCGTTTTTATTGTTTTGATATTCAATTATTTATTCTCTTGCTGCAATCTATACAATTCCTTTTGTTGCTCTATCTCGCGGCGCAGTTCTTCCTCGGTGGGCATCAGAGGCATGTATTTGGCGGCAAAAAGGTTGTCGCTGTCGTGCAGAATCGAGTAACGGGCAATGTCCTTGCTGGTTTCACTGCACAACACGATGCCAATGGTCGGGTTGTCGCCCTCAGTGCGCTTCAGGTCGTCATACATCCGCACATACATGTCCATTTGCCCCACGTCTTGGTGGGTGATTTGCCCCTTTTTCAAGTCAATGAGGACGAAGCACTTCAAGAGATAGTTGTAGAAAACAAGATCGATGTAGAAGTCGCCCATGTCGGTGAAGATATGCTGCTGACGGGCCACAAACGCAAATCCGCGCCCCATCTCGACCAAGAAATCCTGCAAATGCGAAATGAGGCCTTTTTCCAACTCCGTTTCCGAAAAGTCGGTGTCATGCTTGAAGCCGAGAAATTCCGCCATGATAGGACTTTTCAGAATCTCTAATTTGTCAGGAACCGACTTGTTTTCAGGGTTTTCCAAAATCTGAGGCTGTTTGAAATGCCGCTCGAAATATTGTGTGCTGATGTTACGGTCGAGGGTGCGCACGCTCCACATTTCTGTTGAGGCAGTTTGCAAATACCATCGTGCGGCAACAGGGTTTTCAACTCGCAAAGCCGTGCGATAATGCGACCAAGTCAAATTCTGCACACGCGTGTGCAGAATTTCTAAATCATTGAAAGTCAAATAGAACTGTTTGAATAGCCACAGATTTCTAACGCTAAACCCCTTGCCGTAGGATTTGGTCAGTTCTTCGGAAAGCATTTCAATCAACTGCGTTCCATATTCGGCGCGTTCCTTGCCATTTTGCTCCTGCTCCACAATGCGTTGTCCTATGCGCCAATAGGTCTCAATCATCACGGCGTTCACGGCTCCGTAGGCCGCATTGCGACCTTGTTCCACCAGCCGCTTGATGTCGCCGATGAATGATTCCGTGTTGCTATGTAAGGTCAGGTCTGACATATCGTTTTGAACCTCGCAAAGGTACAAAATATTTTGAAATCCAACTATCAATTTGCGAAATGGATGGTTTCATAAATGCATATCTCTAATTCGGCACCAAAATTAGCGGCACATCCAACACGACAGAAATCCTTGCCAAGGTGAATAGCGTAAGGTTATAACAACCGTCGCAAAGGTCAAAAATACCTTGCGGCGGTTTGGTTATTATCATCATTTTTTCATCAACCTATCATAAAATAAAGAAAAAGTTGTATTTTTCATCCGCAATTTATGGTTATAATACTATGAGCAAGTCGCGAAACTAACCAATGTTCCGCGTCTCGTTTCATATAACCCAACATCATATTTATTGCCTATTGCCGCTTCGCCTCATAGCCGATGTCAGTGATGGCCTTGATGACGGCCTCATCGGTGATGTCACCTTTGACGGTTGTTGTACAAAAATGATTAATTCAATGCTTCGGCAGACTTTTTCATTGCGCGTTCTGCCAGTTGTATGGCGAGCATGGCGATGGGGATGGTCAATGCTATGACGACAATCAGCATGGGGATGTTGTCGATGACGGGTTTCATCAGCTCGTCATAGCCGGCAGGCATCTCCTCGACGGCAGCGGCAAGCGAGCCTTCGGTGTCGGTCCACCAATGAAGGGTGTAGGCAAAAAACGAGAAAGCGAAGGGAACAAAGCTCCAGCGGACACCTTTCAGCGTGTCGTAGCCTTTCATCTTTCTGAGAATCTCGGCCAATGCGGTCAGAACAACCGTTCCAATGATGTAAGCCAGATCCGCTTCGCCCGCTATCATGAATAGGACGAAGATGAAGCCGTTCAGGGCTGTTGCCGCCCCGAAGCCACGGATGAGGGTGCAGGTATAGAGGTAGATAAAGGCGGACACCAGCGGCAACACCGCGCCGATATACGCATAGCATGCAGGGTGGATGGCGCCACTTGCAGCACCCAAAATGAACAAAGCCAGATAAGCGATGGCCATAAGGAAGACTTTTAATACTGTTTTCATAGGTTTTCATTTAGATGTTTGACACTGCAAAGTAATGGCCATTTCAAAAACCGCGAAATCCCCATTGATGGGTATTTTGCTTTTGGTGTAATCCCCAATACTGACTAACAAGCATACTGTCCTCAAAGCCTACAAGAAATCGATTCAAACCTCAATCAATGGCTTAACAATCTTTGTCGCAGCAGTCGCCGCCGCTTTCAATCTCAATGGTGGCGTGGTTGATGCCTTGTTCGTGTAGCCGCTCCTTAAGCGTTTTGCGCACTTCGGCAGCTTGGTGCTCGTCGTCAATGACTACATGGGCCGTCAAGGCATTTTCGGTGGTGCTCATTGCCCAAATGTGCAGGTGGTGGACATCCGTAACATGGTCGGCACTGCGCATTGCTTCGGCCACTTCCTCAACCTCGATGCCTTCGGGTACGCCGTCTAAGGCTAACCGCATACTGTCGCGCAGCAATTCCCATGTGCTGACGAGGATAACAACGGCAATCGCGATGCTGATGATTGGGTCGATAATGAACCAACCCGTGCGCGCAATGACGATGCCGCTGATGACCACACCAACGCTGACCAACGTATCGGCGGCCATGTGGAGGAATGCGCCACGGATGTTGAGGTCGTCTTTCTGTCCGCGCATCAACAGGAACGTCGTCAGGCCGTTGATAAGGATGCCCACGCCAGCTGTCCATGAAATGACGGAACCGTCGATGGCAGCTGGCTCGCGTAGCTTGTGGACACTCTCCGCAATGATAACGCCAACCGCTACCAACAGCAAAATGGCGTTGGCGAGGGAAATGAGGATGGTGCTTTTCTTGTAGCCATAGGTGTATCGCGAATTGCTGTGCACTTGTACCAAATGCAGCCCGACGACGACCAATACCAAAGAGAACACATCGCTAAGGTTGTGTCCCGCGTCGCTCAACAGCGAGAGGCTGTTTTGCCAGATACCAACGCCGGATTCCACCCCGACAAAAAGAAGGTTCAGTACAATGGCCACCCAAAGGATTTTGCGCATTTGTTTGTTGTCGGCAGGCGCATGATGATGGTGATGCTCGTGATGATGATGTTTGTGTTCCATACTATCTTTGTTAGTGGTGCAAAAATACATCTGTTTCGCCGCACGAGCAATCCCCATTAGTTAGGATTTGGGCAAACATTTCTCATCAATTGTAACTACCACGGCCACTATCGTGTTCGTTGAAGCCACTTAAATAGTCTTTTTGACTGGGTAATACAAACACCGCCGCAAAGGCACGAAAACCGTTGCGACTTATTTCGCAAAAAAATAGCCCGCAGTAACCAAACCGAGGCCACTGACAAAAAGAACATTCCGCCACAAGATTTACCCAATCTGTTCCTCCAAAAACTCAGCCGCATCGGCGACACAATCGGAACACTCACGAAGGACTTTCCCCGTGCCGACACCTTTCAGCAACTTGCATTGGGTGGCTCCGTTGCGCTCTTTGAACTTGTTCATGATTTGGCGCATCTGCTTTGTTGAAGCGCCGGATAGTCCAAGAACGAGGCCCGCGCCGACAACGGCTCCACAAGTTCCCTCCATATTGCCCATGCCGGCACCGAAAGGAGCGGCAAGGCGCATGGCGGTCGCTTCGTCGATGCCCACAAGGTCGGCGTAGGTGCAAAGTATGGCCTGTGCGCAATTGTGGCCACAGTTTTTCTTTTCTACCGCTATTTGTTTTCTGGTTTCCATATTTTTCCGACGGTTTTAAGTCCAATTCATAATGGCTGCAAAGGTAATACTTTAATCTTTACTTTACCGCAGAGAAAATGGTCGATAAAACAATTTTGAAGCAGAAAATGGTCGATAAATGGTCGATAAAGCCCACTTTGGCCGAGAAACTGGTCGATATTTTGGCTTTCGTGGCCGATAAAGACGATTTCACCACTGAAACCATCATCGCTCATTTCGGCTTCACCGCCACCACCGCCAAGCGTTACCTGCGCCAACTCACGGAGTTCGGCTACCTCGAAGCCCGTGGCGGCAACCGCAACCGCAGTTACTGCCACGCGAAATGAAAAAACTTACTATTTTGGCAATAGCCATACAGGTTATTCCCAAAACAAACCGCCGCATAGATACGAAACCCTTGTAACGACTTTTTTTATCCGACAATTTTTAGTCCAACAATAGAGAGTATCAACGTGCTAAGGAAAAACATCCGCCAGAACGTGGCTGGTTCGTGAAAGACAAAGATGCCCAATAGTACCGCTCCGACGGCTCCTATTCCTGTCCAGACGGGATAGGCCACGCCGATGGGTATGGTTTGTGTGGCCTTCGCCAACAGCACGGCACTCAGCACATAAAGCAAGCCGAAGCCCGTAATCCACAGCCACCATTCAGTGCCAACGGCCAACTTGGTTTTGCCGAGGCAAAAAGTGAAGCCTGTTTCACACAGGCCTGCGATGATTAAGATAATCCAGTTCATGTTGCAAAAGTACGCTTTTTCGTCTATCTGGCAAAGCCAATCCCTTCAAGCCGCAAAAGGGCAATTTTGTTGTTCATTCCGCCGCCGTATCCGACAAGATTTCCGTTGGCACCAACCACGCGGTGGCAAGGCACAACTATGCAGATGGGGTTCCAGCCCACTGCGCCGCCAACGGCTTGTGCCGAGTTGGTTTTCAGTCGTTTGGCTATCTCGCCGTAGGTTAGGGTTCGCCCGAAAGGGATGTCGCACACAGTCGCCAAGACCGCCTTGCGAAACGGCGTGAGCTGATCCATGCGAAAGGTCGGCGTGAAATCGGGCTGACGGCCAGAGAAATAAATGTCCAACCAACGGCAGGTGTCGTGAATGACGGGCGGTATTTTGTGATGTAAGGACACGCTATTGCGCGTCTTTACATCACACGAGTTTTCAAACCAAAGGCCAATCAACGCCTCGTTGTCGGAACGCAGCAAGAGGTCGTCAAAACCGTCGGGCGTTTGGTAGCGGTAGAGCGGCATCATTGGAATCAATTCATCAATCTGCTCTCGCCCCAAGTGTATTGTGGATAGACTTTCTTGAGGTCGGCGGTGCAAGGCTCCACTTTGCTGCCTCCGCTGGTGGCGAACACATTGAGGGTCTTGCCGCTGAGGTCGTGGGCCTCGATGAAGGTGTTCACGATGGTCGGGGCGGTGTACCACCACACGGGGAAGCCGATCCAAACCACGTCATAGTCGGCGATGTTCTCGCAGCGGCCTTTGATGGCGGGACGCGACGATTTGTCTTGCATCTCGATGGTCGAGCGCGATTGCTTGTCGCGCCAGTCGAGGTCGGTGTCGGTGTAGGGTTGTTCGGGCGTGATTTCAAAGAGGTCGGCGTTGAACTCTTTCGCCAGTTTTTGCGCTGCGGCCTTGGTGGTTCCCGTGGCCGAGAAATAAACCACTAATGTTTTCATCTCTTTTTCCTCCTGTTTTTCAGTGTTTTGCGTTGTTTCCTTGTTTTCTTTCTTGTTGTTGCCCTGTGAGCAGGCCGCCAAGCAGAAGCTCATGATGGCCGCCAAGATAATCATTGATTTTTTCATGGTGGTATGGATTTAGATTAGGTTGATTTTCAGACTTGTTTTCCCATTTCGTAAGCCTCTTGTAGCTTGGCATTGCCTTCAATCTCTTTCGGGCCGCCCACGCCGCCACAGAAGATATGGCCTTTGAGCGCGGACTTGCCGTAGCAGTCGATCCAGCCGGTGAGGCCGCTTTCGGCACGCTTCGGCACGAACTCCTCGTCTTCGGCAGCCGTGGTCAGCAGATAGACGTCGCGGAAACGGTAATCCTTGGGATACATCGCGTTCATTCGGTCGATGAGGGTCTTCATCTGGCCGCTCATCTCGTAGTAGTAGATGGGCGTGGCCCAGCAGACCACATCGGCGTTCAAGACGCTCTCCATAATTGCCGGCACATTGTCCTTGATGACGCAGGCACCTGTCTTTTGGCACGACAGGCAGCCGATGCAAAACTTGATTTCCTTGCCTCTCAGCGAGACGAGTTCCACTTGATGCCCGGCGGCTTCCGCGCCCTTGGCAAACTGCTCCGCCAAAGCGTGGCTGTTTGAGCCGGGGCGGAGGCTGGTTGAGATTACGATTACTTTTTTCATATAATGTTACATATCAATCTTTCTTGATTTCCCTAATCACCTTCGCCGGACTCCCCGCCACGATCATATTGTCAGGCACATCCTTGGTGACTACGCTTCCCGCTGCCACGATGGCGTTCTCGCCGATGGTGACACCCGCCAATACCGTGACATTGGCTCCAAGCCAAGCGTTGCGTTTCACGACGATGGGTTTGGTCAGCAGGCTGTGGCGCGTCTCGGGGTTTTCTGGATGGTATTCCGTGGCCAACACACAATGCGGCCCTATGAAAACATCGTCCTCAATGGTGATGCCACCCAAGGCGAGGAAGGTGCAGCCGAAGTTGACGAAACAGTCACGCCCGAAGGTGGTCTTCTTGCCATAGTTGATATGGAACGGCGTGAAAATGCGGAGGGTCTCGTCGATTTCGGAGCCTGTGATTTGCCTCATATAATCGCGCACTTCGGCTTCAGTATGGTAGTCCGTGTTCATCTCCGCTGCGAGGCGCATCGTGCGCTGCACATCGGCGTAGAGGTCGTCGCTGCCGACATAGTCTTTTCCTGTGGGGGTGTTGTTCATAAGCAATTCACTTATAATATTTTACCTGATAAAATTAGTGTATTTCACCACTTCCTTTTCAGGCAGTCCATTACGCTCGCGCTCGGCGGCGATGGCGCGGATGAGGAAGGCCATATTGCGGCCCAAGATGCGCATGATTTGCACCCCTTCTTCGTCTTGCATCACGTCTTCAGCGGAGTGTCCATGTACCATGTTCCAATAGCGACTGCTCGCGATGGGCATCTCGCTGATGGTGAAATACTTGTTGAGCCGATCGAAAGCGGCTGTGGTGCCGCCACGTCGTGCCGAGACGACGGCTGCCCCCACTTTCATACGTTTGTCGAAAGGTGTGCTGAAAAACAGACGGTCGAGCAGATTGGTGAGCGTTCCGTTGGGGCCGGCGTAATACACTGGCGAGCCAACCACAAGGCCATCGGCCTGCTCAAACTTGGGTGCCACTTCGTTCACCATGTCGTTGAACACGCAATGCCCCAATTCGGCGCATTTCCCGCAGGCGATGCAGCCTCGGATGTCCTTGTTGCCAATGTGGATGATTTCGGTTTCTATGCCGTTCTTTTGTAGTTCTTCCGCCAAAATGCTTAAGGCGGTGAAGGTGCAGCCGTTAGTGTGTGGGCTGCCGTTGATGAGGAGTGCTTTCATTTGTGATAAATTTGTGCAAAAGTACAAAAAACGCACAAACTATTCCTCTTCCTTGGCCTTAGGCACCGCAAAAACAACCGTCAGCACGCCGATGGCACCGACAATGGGCACAATGATGCGAGCCACCGAGCCTTGGGGAATAAAGACGAAAGTGGAAAGCAGCGCCATCGCCACCATAATGCCACCGGCACCGGCTTTTTGCGCAATGGTCATCCCGCCGCGACGGCGATAACTACGGATGTAAGTCCCTAACCAAGAATGCAAAAGCCACTCCTGTAGTCGTGGCGAGGAGCGGTAGAAGAGCCACGAGGCCAACAGCAGGAAAGGCGTGGTGGGCAAGCCTGGCACTACTACCCCCAATGCGCCAAGTCCCACACAAATCAGGCCTAAGACTATGTAAATCATGCGTTTCATTCGAATGCCTTGGCTTATTTCAACACCTTCAGGACCTGCTTCCGTGAGGCCGTTCCATCCGTCAGCTTCGTGATGTGGTCGATTAAAAACTCCAGTGACTTCTCGGGTGTGTGTTCTGTTTGGAGCGTGGTGAAGTCTTCGAACAGCGACTCGGGCGTACAGAAATACGACACCTGCCAGCCGTTGTAAACCTGCTCTGGGCCTCGATATACCCGCTCGATGGCTCCCGTAACGACGCGGCATTGTTGCATCAGCTTGCATATAGCTGCATCGGCTTGGCCTTTTTTCACGCCAAGCAAGGCGCGCACTTCCTTGATGGTGATGCTGCCTTGCTTTTCGAGATATTCCATGATGCGCTCGCCGTTTTTGTCGGGCAATGTTGTGGCACGGCGGACATTCATCAGTTCACGGTAGAACGGCTCTGTTGCGAAAGCGGCTTTTCCACCGCAGAGGAATTTCCCGTATGCAATGCTGCCATTTTGGAGACAGTCAATCTTCCAATCCCACGGTCCGAGCGAGTCCTCATCGCCGTCAAACCAAAAACCAGGCTGGGTGAGTTCCTTGATGGAATAGCCCGGGATGGCGCAGGTGAAAAATGGGACGATGCCCAACTCGCAGATGGCGTGCTCCATCGTCTCCCAACTGGAAATTTGAAAGTCAATCATATCACCTTACTGTTGGTTTAGTTTCAAATGAGACTACAAAGATACAAAAATCCGCAATCCTAGCCTGCGCCCGAATTGCGGAATTGTTTCACGATGCTCGGATAGGCTTAAAGTCAAATCCAACTGAAGTTGTCTTTCCCGGCACCGACTTCAAAATGGTATTTCGCTATGCCGAGGTCGAGTTTGGCATAGCCGATGATGGAAAATCGGGTTTGGGTCTCCACTTTGTTGCCGTCACGAAGCACGAACTTGAATTTCTGCTGGTTGACCGCTGTGGGGGCAAGTATGGCAGCTTTCACACCTTTGCGGAACCACTCGGGCATCGGGCCGTTCACTTCAGTGAAGTCCTCAACGGGTTTCACCTTATGCTGCACGCCTTGGTTGGCGCCGTAGCCCAAAGCAATGACACAAAACAGTTTTTCGTCATCACGCACTTGGTAGGCGTCGGGTTGCTTGCTGAACATAAGTCCCACCCAGCAGGTATTCAGGCCAAGCATTTGGGCGCGGATAACGACCTTCTCGCCGTAATAGCCAGCGTTGGTGTCGTCGCCTTTTTTGCCGACAACAGCGATATAGTTGCTGATACCGCTGAATTTGCCGTATTTGGCCATTCCGCCCGCGAAGGCTTTCGGTTCATTGGTCACCAATTGGATGTGTGTGCCGCCCTCTTGGTTGCATTCCTCGACGAGGGCTTTCAATTCTTCGATTTTCTCGGCCTCAATGGGTTTCTCAATGTATTGTCGCACTGAATGACGAGCAACAATGGCTTCTTTTTCAGTCATATAAGTATTTCTCCTTATTTATCTAATAGTTCTTGTATGGCTTCCTCCATCATGTCGGGCGTCACCATAGGCTCGAAGCGGAGGATGGTCTTGCCGTCTTTGGAGACCAAAAACTTGCCGAAATTCCAGCGGATGGCATCGCCTTGGTCGAAGCCGGTGCCGGTTTGTTGGTGAATCTGGTCGAGTCGTGCGGCAAACTCCTCGGCTCCCTCGGGATAGCCCTTGAAAGGTGCTTGTTCCTTCAAATAAGTGTAAAGAGGACTCTCCGCCTCGCCATTGACGTCAATCTTGTCGAACAGCGGGAAGGTGACATTGTAGTTCAGCGAGCAAAAACTCTGAATCTCCTCGTTGGTGCCAGGCTCTTGTCCCAAGAATTGGTTGCAGGGGAAGCCCAAAATCTCCAAGCCTTGGTCCTTGTACTTCTGATAAAGGGCCTCAAGACCTTGGTACTGCGGGGTCAAGCCGCATTTGCTGGCCACATTGACGATGAGCAGCACCTTGCCTTTGTAGTTGGCCAACGACACATCGCTTCCGTCAATGTCCTTGACCGTGATGTCATAGATGCCGCTGGTCTGCTCGAACACAGGCTCAGGTTCAGCCGCAACTTGGGCGGTCTTGTTGTTCTGGTTGTTGCAGCCTGTAGCCATCATCAGCGCCACTACTGCGAGAAAGAATGTTTTTTTCATTTTGAATAGGGTTTAGTTTCATTTCATACACATTTCAAAAATCTTCTCCACGTCGGCTTGTTGCAAAGGCTTGAATCCGGGCAAAGTGCCTCCGCCGACGGCTTTCTTGGCCATCACTGCAAAATGGGTGCGGTCGATGCCCACTTCGGGGAAGGTGCGCTTCAGTTGCAAGGTGTTGAAGAGGAAGTCGCTCAACTTGTCGATGGCTTGACGGGCGATGTCCATCGGAGGCAAAGTCGGGTCGATGCCGAAGACATTGGTTCCGAATTGAACGTATTTTGACACGGTGGTTTCGTCGAGGCAGTATTCCATCCAGCGCGGGGTGAGGATGGCGAGGCCAAGGCCGTGGGTGATGTCGTAGAAGGCCGACAATTCGTGTTCCATCGGGTGGCAACTCCAAGCTTTGCGTTTGCCGCCGTTCACGAAGCCGTTGATGGCCCACGAAGAAGCCCACATCAGGTTGGCGCGTGCCTCGTAGTTTTCGGGCTCTCGCATTGCAATGGGAGTGTAGCGGATGACGGTCTTCATCAGGCCTTCCATAAAGCAATCGAGCATATAAAGGTCTTGGTTCATATTGAAATAGACCTCAAAGAGGTGCGACAGGATGTCAGCCGAGCCGCAGGCAGTCTGATACGGACTGACGCTGAAGGTGATGCTCGGGTCGAGAAAGGATGCCTTGGGCAGCATAGCAGGGTCTAAACGCCCAATTTTGTCGTTGGTCTCGGGGTTGCTGATGACGGCTGCCGTGTCCATCTCGGAACCTGTGGCCGAAAGGGTCAGGATGCTGATGATGGGCAAGGCACGCTCGATGGGCGCACGTTTGCTGAGGTCGAGGAAGTCCCAGGGGTCGTGGTCGACACAGGCACCGGCGGCCATAATCTTAGTGGCGTCGATGGTGGAGCCGCCGCCCACAGCTAGCAGTACATCAATATTATGTTCTTTACAAAGTTGCACACCCTTGCGCACGGAGTCGATGCGCGGGTTTGGCTCGATGCCAGAGAGTTCGAACAGTTCGAGTCCGGCTTCTTTGATTGCTGTAACCACACGGTCATAGAGTCCCATCTTCTTGATGGAACCGCCACCGTAGGTCATCAGCACGCGGTTGCCGTATTTCTTGAGTTCTGCGCCAAGATGTTTCAGTTGGTCGCGCCCGAAGTAAATCCTTACGGGAATGTCGTAAATGAAGTCGTTGATCATAGTGTTTGTGTTTTGATTTCGATGTCCATTAAACTGTTTCCA
Source organism: uncultured Bacteroidia bacterium (assembly GCA_902791165.1). Classification (GTDB taxonomy): domain Bacteria; phylum Bacteroidota; class Bacteroidia; order Bacteroidales; family F082; genus Limimorpha. The sequence goes on along the minus strand of CADAVB010000004.1, from coordinate 26,552 downwards.
TTTGAGGTTACAAAAATACAAAATTCGCAATCCACGCCGCGTTGAATAGTGAGTTTTTTATATCGCAAGCGATGTTCTGAAAAGAAATCTATAGAATAGAGATCAATGCTTCAATTTCAAGACAAGGTATTCTGATTGCGAGCCTATACGGAATTTTCCGCCCCAGATGCCTAACCCTGAAGTGACGTAATAATGTGTGTTTCCACGCTGATAGGCCCCGTAAGCCTTTTCGTACAGAATGTCTGTAATCCAGTTGGCAGGCCATATTTGGCCGTGGTGCGTGTGTCCGCTGAACTGGAAATCGATACCGCACCGCTCCGCCTCTTCCAAGTGATAGGGTTGATGGTCGAGGAGGATGGTGAACAGCGTGTCGGTCGGGGCCAAATCAGACAGCGCACGGCGCGAAGCGTTGCTCCTGTCGTCGCGCCCGACAATCCGAATCCCTGATGCCACAACGGAACTGTCTCGCAGCAAGCACATTCCGGCTTCCTCATAGAAGGCGAGCGAGGATTCCAAGCCGGCGATATACTCGTGGTTTCCCAAGGCTGCATAAACAGGGGCGTTGAGGTCGCGAAACTCCTCGTCAAGCCTCCATTCCCTGACGGGTCGGATGGCGCCGTCCAATATGTCGCCGGCAAAAAGAACCAAGTCGGGGTGTTCCTCGTTCAAAAGTCGAACCCAGCGTTGCAGTTCCGCTTTGCGGTTGTGATAACCTATGTGCAGGTCGCTGGCCAGCACAATCGTGAGCGGCTTTTGCAATGGCTTTTCCGTCTTGATTTCAAGCACTTCGCGATGCTTGTGAGGGTAGTGGAGTCCGCCATACAGCAACAAAACCGCAATGATGCCGAGCACGGTGCAAGTGCCCGCCACCGAATGATTCAGAAAACTTTCAGGCACCCAATGCAACAGCCGGCCCAATCCCAAAGCCAGAAAGATAAGCAGCGCATAGAGGAAGAAAATCATCCAAGAGGTGCCAATCTCATAGGTGACAGTGGCCACGCCTATGGGCAGCTTGTTACCTAACCCGTAATGCAGAAAAACGCAGGCGAAGCAGAGAAGATACACTGCTACGGCCAAGGTCTTTCCCAACGGGGAAAGCGGCAAAATGAGCCAGAAACGCCAACTGGTATAGGCAATGCAGGAGAGCAGAAAAAGAGGAATTAGGATAAGCATAACATTCAGTAACTTTGGGTTCAACAGATTTGGATTCGGACAATTTGCTCATTGTCATTTCATTTCCTTTTTATGACATACCTTTGGTTGGGGGAATTGGGCGAATCGGGTTGTGTTCGATCAAGAAGACCTGCATCAACAAGGGTGTTAATGAACCTCTCTCTATTCTTTTGATGAGATATTACACCGATGTGTTCCAATATTTCTTTACTACTTCTTGGAAATATACAATAACGCAATACTTCCTTTTGTCTGTCAGATAAAAGCAAGCGACCGTCAGAGTTAGTATCTAAGTTGGTATCTAAGTTACTAACAGAGTAAGTATCAGAGTTAATATGTTGATTATGTGATGTATTACATTTGTCTGTAATATTCAAAGGGGTATTAGTACCAGAGTTAGTATCAGAGTTAGTATCAGAGTTAGTATCAGAGTTAGTGTCAGAGTTAGTGTCAGAGTTAGTGTCTAAGTTGGTGTCTAAGTTGGTGTCTAAGTTGGTGTCTAAGTTGGTGTCAGAGTTAGTGTCTAAATTAGGTCTCTTGAAGGTAATCCAAACAAACAGGCCGTCGGTGCCATACGTTGGCTCTGGCACTCCCGCAGTTTTGCAGGCATCCACCATTCGACTCACTCCTGTGCCCCAACTTTCCAAATATGCTGTCATATATAGGGCGTTTGCAATGATAGGGTTTTGCGGATAGGAACGGTGTGGCAGTTTGATGGTCTCAACGGTCAGTTCGTTGGGCAAATGTCCCGCGTTCTCTATCTCCACACGGTCATCGAAAACAGCAATACCGACACTGCCACTGGGCGAATCCAATTGGCGGTGGCACAAGGCATTGGTCAGCGCCTCGCGCAACGCCTCAAAGGGAATCTCCAATTGCTCTTCACGGCGAAGACCTTTCACGACACCGCTTTGGTTCAAATGCTTGAACAAGAAGGCCAAACCAGCATCGAGCAGTTCAAAGAAATTACCGTTGACGCGCATATTGTCAATGAAATCGCGCTTTTCTTTGCCACGGAAACGCGCCATTCGGAGCAAAAACTGCGGGTAATCTTGCGGGCGTTTGGTGAACAGTGCGGCAGCGGCATTCTTTATCTTCCCGTTTTCGACCATCGCAAACTTGTCGAGTAGGGTCATTGTGTCTTCCGAGGCGGATGAGGCCGGCATTCGTCCCTTGTTGATGCCATACATCACTGTATTCCGAATCTGTCTTTCGTCCAAATCCTCAAGACGAAGGAAATCGGGTGTTTGGCTTTCCCACGCAAATCGGGTGGGGTTGCTGCGCCGCAGTCGTTCCTCAAACATTGCGCGGGGCATCTGCACCGTCGTACTCTCCACCTTGTAGTAGGCGCGACCGTCGTAGGTATAGGGCGCATCGCCGAATTTGGCCGCTTCCACGTGAATGCCGATTACGAAGTTGTCAGGGCGTTCAGGAACTTCAACAATCTCCAACGGCAACTTAATGGCGGGTTCTATCTTCGTGATTTCGTGGGCGATTTCTCGTTGTGTGTTGTCGGTGACGTTTTGTCCCAAAATCTCCAGTTTCGGCGTGATGCCGAAAAACAGCCAGCCACCGTCGGAGTTCAGAAAAGCGCACAGCGTCTGCATTGCTTTTACCAGTTCGCCAGTACTCTTTTTCAACTCCAAGACGCGGCTTTCATCGTTGGCGATAAGTTTCTTTATGTCGGCTATTGTCATAGGCTATGTTTGTTTTGCAAATATTTGATTCTCGTACCAATACGGTTCGCTCTTCGCGATAGTTTAGAAGCGATGGATGTTTTCGTTTCAATTGCAAAATTACATTTTTTTCGTTTCTAAACAAAAAAGGAGCCTCGGATGAGACCCCTTTTTTCGGTTTTGCCATTCGGGAAAGGTTGGAGGCCAAAGTGGGAAGGCCATAACAGACTTCTCTTTTAGGTTTCTTGTTCTCAAAGCCCCTTCAACCACTTCTCAACCTTCGCCCTCTCTGTGCGCACTTCATGTCCATAGATGCTGAACTCGCCCGTGACCTTGGCCTTCGGGAAAGCTTTCTTCACATCGCTGGCGCAGGAGGCTAAGCCGCTGCCTTCGTGGGTGGTGAAGGGGATGACTGTCTTGCCGTCGAGGTTGATGTCCTTGAAGAGGGTGAACATCACCTGCGGGTAGGTGCCCCACCAGACTGGTCCGCCGATGAAGACGGTGTCGTATTGGCTGAGGTCGGGGGCGGCGCCTTCGTATGGCGGCAGCTCGCCCTTGTTGGCTTCTTCCTTGGCCAATTCGATGAGGGGCATATAGGCCATGCCGTCGTACTTGTGGGTGACGATTTCAAACTGGTCCGCGCCTTTGATTTCAGTGATGTAGTCGGCCACGATCTTGGTGTTGCCGACCTCGATGTTGCCCACGCTGTAGTTGTCGCCCGCATGGGAGAAGAAAATGACGATGGATTTGCTCATATTCTGTGATTTTAAGTTGTTGGCTTGAGACGCACGGCCGTGCGTCTTTACGTCTTGTCCGTTGCAGCTGGTGACTATGAGGAGTGCCAAGACTGCGGTAATGATTCTTTTCATAGTTCTACAATGTTTTTAATGAATTTTGCAGGGTTGCCGCCCACAATGGTATTGGGTTCCACGTCCTTGGTGACCACGGCTCCCGCAGCCACGACTGCATTCTTGCCAACGGTCACGCCGGGCAAGATGGTGGCACCAGCGCCAATCCAAACGTTTTCGCAGATGTGGACGGGCTTGCAGAGGAGGATTTGGCGGTCGTAGAGGTCGTGGTTGTTGGAGATGAGTTGTGCATTGGCGGCAATCATCGCGTTGTCGTCGATGGTGATGCCACCACGGGCCATCATCAGGCAGTTGTTCATGATCATCACGTTCTTTCCGATGTGTACACGGTCGAAGCAAACACCCGTGAGGCCGGGCATCACCCAGCCACCTTCGCCGAGGTTGTCGCCGAAGAGCTCACGCACGAGGGCATTGTACTCGTCGGTGTAGGGCATCGTGTGGTTCAGTTTGAAAAGCACTTGCGCTTGGCGCACGCCTTCCGCGTGTTCTTCGGCTGTGGTCAGCCTGGGGTCAACTCTTTGTTCTTGCATAGTCTTAGGTTTTGAATTACGGTGCAAAAATACAGCGACTTACTGGGATAATAGTTTCACAAAAAACATCATTATTTTCACAAAATCCATCTATTTTTTGCTAGTGAAAGAAATAAAGTGTATTTTTGCACCATGAAGATTGATTTTCAGTACGCTACGGATTTCCTCGGGATGAATGACCCTAGATTGAGCCACACTTGTATGCATCTGCTCTGCACGGAAGGCGAAGGCAGCTTTGTGTTTAACGCGAAATGCTACCAAATTGAAAAAAACGACTTGGTGGTGATGCCAAATCCGAGTCGCGCAAAGAGCCTTGTCGCCGCTTCAGGAATGAAGGTAGAGTGGTTTTCCGCAGATTACAAGTTCTTGCAAAACCTTCTGCCTTCGAATAACTACAGCATCGGAGGAAGCATCTCGCTCAACCAAGACCCTATCATCAAACTCACCGACGAGCAGGCTGCTATCTTGCTTGCCGACTTCCACCGTCTCCGTGATCGCCTCAGCGACCGCCATCTGCTGTTTTACCGTGAATTGATTGGGAGTCTCTGCCTAACGATGATGTATGACATATTCGAACCTCATGCACAACGTGATGCCACCGACACCCATAGCGACCGAACGGCCTATATCGTCCGTCAGCTGACCGACCTGCTCGCCACCGGCATCAGTCGCACCGAGCGAGAGGTGAGCTACTACGCCGAACGGCTGAATGTATCGCCGAAGTACCTCTCCGCCACGGTCAAGCGTGTGACAGGTCACAGCGTCAGCAGTTACATCAACCGTGCCACTGTGCCCATCTTGAAAGGCTTTTTGGACGACGAGCGCTTGTCGCTTACCCAAATAGCCGACCGCATGAACTTCACCTCATTGAGTTATTTCAGTCGCTACTGTACCAAGCACCTCAGGCAGTCGCCCAGCGAATATAGGCGGAGCCTGCAACCTAAGTCTATTTCGCCAAGAAAGGATACTTCTTCCTAATATTGTCGGCGAGGAACTGTGCCACCGCGTCGGTGGGCATGTTGGTGACGTTAAGGACGAAGTCATAGTTGCGGGCATCGTAGCGCGAGGTGTCTGCGACAGTTTTGACGAATGTGTCGCGAGCCTTGTCGGTTTCGTCGATGACCTTGGCAGCCTCTTCGGTGCTGAGATTTTGCTTGGCGGCGATGCGGGCAATACGCGCGTCACGGTCGGCCATGATGAACAGGTGCAACGCATTGGGATTGTCGCGGAAGATGTGGAAACCGGCACGGCCCACTATGATGCAGCTCTCTTGTTCGGCCAATTCGCGCAACAATCGAGCCTCGGCATAATAAAGGGTCAACGGCGTGGCCTCTGGATAGTAAACATCCGGATGGCTGGTCGTATCAAACTGGCGATAAAAGTAACAGAAGTCACTCCACCAACTGGTTTTTTGCGCCTTAACACGGTCCATGTTTTCAAGGGTCATTTTAAAATGATCGGCAACGCTTTGCAATATGGCGCGACCATAAACCTTGAGCCCCAATTTCTCTCCCAGCAGACGGGCAATCTCGCCACCTCCGCTGCCGCACTCGCGGTTGATTGTGATGATAATCTTTTGGTTTTCCATAGTATTATCCTTTTGCAATTAAAACAAAGACAGGACTACGATTGTCGCAAATTAATCAATGCTGACAATGGTGTATTTCCTTGTTCCCAACCCAATGGCTTCGGCGTGTTCGATGGTGTGGGTGCCGTGCTGCTTGTCGATGCGGCTGAGCAGGTCGGTGGGGTCGTTGGTGGCGGTCACCTCTTGGTTGTTGATGATATCGACACAGGCTTGGTCGAGGGCGACGGGGTCGGTCGAGGCGAGGATGCCGTAGTCTTCAAGTTTCACAGGAGCGGGATGATCGACACAGTCGCAGTCGATGCTCATATTGTTCATCACATTGATGTAGATGATACCCTGCCTCTTTTGGAAATAGTTCGTCACCGCTTGGGCTGCCGCTGCCATACTCTCAAGGAAGCCGTCTTGGTCGCCGATGTATTCGGGCGTCCAAAGTTTGGCCATGTCGAGTTTCTCCATCTTTCCCGAAGAGTGGATATAAGCCTTGCCGTTGCTGCTGGCGCAACCGATGCTGAGGTTCTTCAGCGCGCCGCCGTAGCCGCCCATCGGGTGACCTTTGAAGTGATTGAGGGCAATCATAAAGTCGTAGTTGGCCATGTGTCCGCCCACGATGTCGTACTTGATGTGCCTTTGGTCCTTCACGGGAATGCGGATTTCGTCGTATTCATCCATAATGTCAACGGGGAAGTAGTCGGTGAAGCCGTGCCTGCGGATGACTTCCCAGTGGACTGTCGAGTTGTTACGCTCGTCCTTCTCGTCGCCGGGGCCGTTGCCGTAAGCGGTGTTGCACTCCACGATGGTGCCGTCCACCTCGTGTACGAGGTCTTTGATGAGTTCGGGCTTCAGGTAGTTGGGGTTGCTGCCCTCACCGGTCGAGATTTTCACGGCCACGCGGCCTTTGGCTTCCACGCCCAAAGCCTTGTAGATGTCCACCAAAGCTTCGGGGCTGATGTTGCGCGTCAGATAGACTTTTGCTGTGTTTTCCATATTCGTATTAGTTTGATTGTTTTGATTGTTGTCAGGTTGGTTGTTTGTGCAGGCGGCAAAGGCCAGGGCGCACAAAAGGGTTGCTGCTAATTTCTTCATTTTGTTTTGATGTTTAGTATTATGGTTGCAAAAATAGTAAAAATCCCCGAAACCAGTGCTTCACCGATTTCAGGGATTTTTTCAAATTAGTCAACGTATCATTCCCGCCAGCGGGTTGACATCAATCAGTTTCAACGATTTCACCATCTTGGCCGTGCCTTCCTTGTATTTCTTGAAATGCGCGGTCTGGATGTGGCTTTGGTAAGCCTCTTGGTCGGCGTAGATTTCGAGGATGTAGATCTTGCGAGGGTCTTCCTTGGTTTGCATCGAGAAGAGGGTCAGCACGCCGGGTTCCACCTTCACCGAAGTCTCGCCGACTTCCTTGGCGAAGGCCATATAATCCTCCAAAAACTCAGGCTCCACTTCGATTTCGGCGAGGCGGACGATGCGTTCTCCATATTGCTGGCTTTGGAGGTCGATTTGGGCCGATGTTGGCAATACCGGAAGAATCATAAAGGCTAAAAGAATTAGGCTTTTTCGCATGGTGTCATTTGGTCTGGTTATCGACGGTAAATCACTTCAGTTTCAATCCATCCTTGAAGGCCTCGCCGACGCGATTCGAGACTTGGTAATAGCCGTGGGTGTAAGGGTCGAAAGTGATGGCTTGCAGGGCTTCCACATCCACTTTGCCGTCCTTCATCTTGCTGGACTCGACAGAGGTCTGCAGCACCTTTCCGATGACGCCAAGGCCTGTGTCGTCGCTTTGGTATTCAATGAATTCACACTCCATGGCGATAGGCAGCTCGTTGATGATGGGAGCGTCTACCAATGAGGATTTTGTCGCGGTGAGTCCGCTCTTGGCAAACTTGCCCTTTTCGGTTTTGCCTGACACGACGCCGAAATAGTCGGCCTCGACCACATGGGCTGCATCGGCGATATGGACCACAAAGCCCTTGCGTTGCTTGATGTTTTCCACGGTCTTGTGGGTTTCGGTCAGGTTGAGGGCAACGCGGTCGCGGTCGAGCATGGTGCCCCAAGCGGCGTTCATCACGTCGATGGTGCCGTCTTCGTTGTAGGTAGCCACAAGCAAAACGGGCATCGGGAAGATGGCTTCTGTTACTTTAATTGGTTGTTTCATAATAAGTAATTATTAATTGATAATTGTATTTGGTATTATTTTAAGGATGGTCTTATTTCCCTTTCAAAAAAACTCCGCTTGACGAGGTTTTCCCATTACGCCTTTATGATTGTTTCCGCCATCCTCTTTCCGGCATAGAGGCGTATGGTCTTCACCTCGATTTCGTTGCTGACCGAACCGGCTCCTTCAGCGAATTTCTTGAGCATGGAGGCCGTGTTGAATGTCGCGCGCGGGCCTCCGTCGATGATGATGATTTTTTTTCATTGTCATTTTATTTTCGTTCACAAAAAGTTACATGTACCATGTCGCCAAAGCTCTTGCCAATCTGTTTTCGGATGTCCTTACGCACACCGATGATGAAGCAAGGCGTCCCCATCTTGACGATCTGCCCGTCGTATGGCACACCGTCGAAGGTGGCGTGAACCGTCAATCGACCTTTCCCGAAGATTGCCTTGATGTCGAAAGGCACCTCCACGTATGCGGCATCCATATCCTCGTTTTGCAGGATGATGGCATCAAATTCATACAGCGCATCATTGGCGACATTGGGATTTTCTGTGGGTTTGTTGTTCATGGGTCTAGAAGATATGTGGTCTTTCATTTAAGTCGTTATATTCAAGAAACGCTGCATTAATACAACTTTTCTTGAACAAAATCACTATTTGTGGTTTTTCTGATGCGTCTTCAGTAGTTTCACCGCCTGCCCGTAGGGACTTGAAGTGACGCTCACAAAGTAGGCCGCCATATCAGTGGTGTAGGTGTTTTTGTAGTAGCCTTTGGTGAAGAGTTCCTCTTCGGTGAAACTCTCGGAGAGGCGGAGCATCTCCTCATGGGTCGCTTGCAGCAGGTGTTTGGCTTCCTCCAAAGGCGTGTTTTGGTGCTTCTCCACCAGCATCTTGTCCATTTCGTGGTAGTTCTTGCGGTACTCGTCGGGCAGGTAGTCACGCGGGTGACCTTCGCGGATGTTGTTCACGAACTCGCGCATCAGCACCTGCCATTCGTGAAGATGGATTAGTAGGTCGCGGAGGCAGCGGTCGTATTGCCAGCGCACACCGCATTTCTTGGGGTCGGCGGCGAAGTCGAAAGGAGCTGATATGGCGTCCTCGCTCATCTTGGCAATTTGCTCATTCAGTTTGGCGTAGCCATCGGTCATGGCGGCCACAAGTTCTTGTTTGTTGGTTGGATTGGGCATGGTATTCAGTTTTGAGATTCATTTTGGTCGGCGATGTATTGAACGAAGTCGGGGTTGCTTGCCATGGTGTTGGGTTAAGTTTTAAGTTTGAGGTTTTGAAAAAGTGTACTTTGTAATTCAGGCTGTACATAAATTCCAATTTTCGGCAAAGGTAGGGAAATTCTTCTTAATTTTATACTTCCTGTTTTTATACTCACCCTCCACCTCAAGGATGCCTTCGTCCACGAGTTGTTTGAGGTAGTCGCGGGTTCTCGAAGGTTTGAGTCCGATGGCTTTCGAAATGGTTTTTGCGTCTGAAATCCCGTTATCGGCGATAAAATCGATGATTTGTCGCCGATTTTCCTCATTTCGATTTCGATTTTCCGATTTTATTGTCGTTTTATCGGATTCATCTTCATTCATCGAAGCAATCAGTTCGAATACCAGATGCATCTGGCTATAGGCAATTTTATCCTCTGGCGTAGCCTCGCTAAGGCGAGTCAACTCCTTGGCATAGCCAATGGCGCGTTGCAGGTCGCCATGCTCCGTCAAGTACTTATATAGGTTGTTCTTCTTGAAGTAACGTGCCGTCTTTTCGTACCCAGGCATATAACGCTGCAAATCTGGCAGCACATCCTCGTAAGACACATAATGTTTGGTGGAAAGCTGAGGCAGGAAATGAAGCAGGAACCAAAACTCTGTACAAGGGTTCGTTTCTATCCAAATCACATTACGACTGCTGTTTTTTCTCAGTTTCTGATAGGTTGCCATTTCTGCGGGCAGTCTGAGCAGACGGTCCATGTCCACAAGGCACACCACGTAGTCTGTCTGGCGCTTCACATAGTCCTCTGCCAGTTTCGCCATGTGAGGAATGTCGGAATGTTGAGGGAAGTCGGGGGCCACCTTGAATTTATAGCGACAAGCGATACGAAGTGTTTCAAAGTACCACCACTCGGTCTCGCCTTCGCCAATGATTGCTATGCTCTTTTTTACTGCCATATCCAATTACTCTGTTTCAAGGTAAACACTTCCGAGGAAAGGCAGATCCACCAACTTGCCCTGTTTGTAGGCGTTGTATGGATTCATGGTCTTGTGGAGACCGAGCGATGAGAGTCGTTTGAGTTGGGTGGCTCCCACTTGGCTCTTGTCCGTAAACCATACCACATCTCTGCGGATGAAATCTTCGTTCAGCAGGTTGATGTCGTGGGTGGTCATCAGTATCTGTGACGAACCTTCGCTGTTGGCAAGGAACAGCTTGATGAAATACGAAAGGAGCTCATAATGGATGCTCGTCTCCACCTCATCAATGGGAATAAAACTGTTCGTGTGCAATACATAGTACAGAACCATCGACATTCCCAAGAACCGATGCGTTCCTGCAGATTCCAGTTGCTCGTGCAACTCGTATTCTCCATCCTCGCCTATGTGTCTGAACATAACGTCATCATGCTTGATGGTGCCGCGCTTGAGCATCTCTATTTTCGCCTCTTCGGATATAGGAGCACTGTTGATAGCCTTTTCCATTTCGGGCGTGATGGATTCTTCAAGTTCGTTAAGTGTCATGTCAACGATGTTAAAGTCGCTTGCCTTCAGCAATTGGAGCAGGAATCGCTTTTTCTTGCCATCCTTGTCATTCCTGAGTTCGCTTTTCACATCGAACGACAAAGAATTCCTTGGACTCAAAACAGCATGTAAGCCAGAATAGAAAAACTCAAACACATCATTAAGTTTCGAGGCACGAGCGTTCGACTGTCCGAAGGCGGCCATTACCGTACAGTTGTTGGTCGTATTTCCAGTGATAGCGCGCTGGTCGGCTTTTTTTATTCCGGCGTTGTTGCCAAAGGCCACTTCCGTGTGGTCGGACTCTGGTTGATAGACACGCTTGTAAAGTGAGGCAGGGCGAGCGCTGGTATATACAAGCAGCGACTCTTCGTAAATCCGCTTACTATCGAATTCAAGATGTAGGATATACTTTTCTCCTTTTACCCAGAATGTCATCTGCATGTGCGAATGTTCCCCCTCGCTGTGTTTGTCAAGCAGGAATGGGAGGTATCCCATGTCGTCAATCTTCGATTCGGGTTTGTCGATCATGACGCTGCGGAAGAACGACAAGGCTTGGAGCAAGGTGGTCTTACCGCTGGCATTGCTACCATACACGATGCCAACCTTCAATAGCCCGACTCCATCAGCCACTTCATGGACATATTGCCCGCGCATATTGTCGTCATTGGTCGGCACAAAACTGATGGACTGCCGTTCCCTGATGCTATAGAAATTCTGTACTTGAAACTCCTGTATCATAGTTGCCGTTGTTTAAGATGAAATTCGGCTGCAAAGATACAAAATAAAAGCCGAAAATCAATATATAATCAGTATTTTCGTGAAAAAATCACGAAATATACATATAAATATTGGTTTTTTGGTTGTGAAAACAGAAAATGATTGGCGATATTTTTGGCTGGTCGTAGCAGGAAACTATGTCACCCACTCGAAAGACTTTTCCGTATTTGATTGTTCTATTGGGGATTGGCGTATGGTTTTCTTTTTTTAAGATAATTTAGGGCATTAGGCGATTGTCCTTTCTATCTTGGTCATGCTGGAAAGCACAGACACTGGCTGCCAATCCGCACGCAGGAGGAGCAGACGAAGCTGCGCCAATTGTTTAATCGTCATATTTTTCATCCATCATATACTCATAATGAGTACGCCCTATTTCTTTGAACAACGACTTGAAAGCCTTGAAAATAACAGCAGGTTCTTGTTTAACAATGCTGTCATAATACATGTCATCCATCGCGGCTGCTCCATGGCTTTCATCATTAATAAGAGAAATAAATGCTGACTCTACAATATACTCTGGAGATCCTTCCTCGAAAGTATCTATAGCAGCCCAAGTAATAGTAGTCCCAGTTTTCTTTATTCCGACAAAGTCCAAATACGAATCTATAACCCTTCGCATCGTATTCGCCAACATTACATTTTGACTTTTATCTACTCCTATTGTATCTTTGGTCTTCTTCAGGTTTTCCCACATCATACTATAGTCATTCTTCATAGTACAGTTTTCTCCGGAGTATGGTATTTGGGAAAAGGAATTGCTTTTCTCAATGATATGATGATATTGTTTTTTGTTTATGGGTCTTCGATTAAATGATACTTCTTTGTAGAAATAAAAATTATGTGTAAAAATGAATATCTGCTCTATATTGGGATTAAAAAACTCTTGCCTATCTGTTTTATTCCCATCACCTTTATACCTCGCTAGTTGATGGATTAAGCTTGTAATAACAAACATCACTTTACTGTCAAGGCTTGAAACAGGGTCATCAATGACAATTATTTTCTTTTTTGATGCACCATGTTCAATATCATCAGTTCCAAGGCATAACTGATGAAAATAAAGGAAAGATATAAAAGTCTTCTCACCCTCACTCAATGATTTATAAACATTTGACGAAGAAGATCCGTTACGTTTAAGATAGTAAGTAGGCGTTGACAATATGTCATCTTTTTTTTCTTTAATTTCAAAACTGTCAAATCCTACACTGTTAAGTATCTTCTTGATGTTATTTACTGCATCTGTTGTGTTTACGGTTTTTGTTCTGAGTTCGTCAGTTTGATGACGCAGATATGTCTCTTGGTCTTGCAGGGACAATTGAGTGAAAGCATTAGCTGATAAAACTGCGTCACATTTTTCGTTCCATTTATCAAATCGTTCTATGTCAGTCCTACTATCTTCAGCAATGTATTTCTGTACATCACTTATCCACAGTTTCTGTAAAGTGGAAAGATTTTCGAAATCACGATTATTGCTCTCTATAAGCGTTTGTATCTCTTGCATTCTGGTTAACAAACCAGATAAAGACTGGATTGTTTTCTTTTCATTTGGTTTACTTTTCTTTTCGTTAATAGTTTGCACAAAACTATCACGAATAGCTATTATTTCTCCAATAACGGATGATACCTTATTATCAGGGTTGAAAACCTTTGCAATGTCTTCAAGGACAGTTAGTTGAGATTGAATACCTGTGTAATAGTCTTTTGCTTTTTCCCGAAGTCCATCCATCTTCTCTTTATATGTTTTGTCAAAAAACTGTTCTAATTTGTGCTTTAATACATCCTTGTCAGCAAACGGTTGCTGGCAGAATGGACACACATTCCCGGATTGTTCCATATAAGGCATACCACTCTCCACCCAGGTTGACATCTGCAATTGATCAATGAGTTTCGCAATATCAACATCTTTATTCCCAACTATTACCTCACCTAAAAGAGTAGCAATATCTGGCTCTTCAGAAATTAGCATATTGAGAGCATCCGTATCGACATTAATGGAAATGCTTTTCAAGCCATTCGCATATACCCGATTGTATTCTTGAATAAGTTCTGGTAAAGTCTTAACTGGATCCGTTTTAGAGAGGAATGGTCTAACATGTATCAAAAAATTCTTTTTGCTTCCACCATATGGCAACGGGGCATTACGGCAAGTTGAAAACTGATTCCTTTTTGAGAAAACAATATCTTCAAGCGCTTTCAATTTAGTATCACGCAATTTGTTTAACTTATCCTCTCGTTCTTTTGTTCCCAGTTTGAGTTTTTGGATTTTTTCTATTTCATCGTTTATTATTTTAATCTGTTTATCAACAGCATCATTGGTTTTATTAAGGGAGAAGATGCCTCGTTGTTCGTCTTTCGAGATAAAATTCTCTTTTTTAAACTCTTCGTCATAAACCAGGATAGTTTGTGATAAAGGATCATATCCTATTTGACTACAATCTGCAAAATCAGGAGATTGTTCTATAGTAGGTAGTGTTATGTTATGAAGATATTTTGCAATAGTGGACTTGCCGCTACCATTATAGCCAAAAAAGAAATTAATCTTCTTATTCGTATCAATATCCACTCCCGTAGCATTGTACGAGGCAACATTTTTAATGACCAACCGAGATATCATTTTATACAAATCTAATAACTGACTTCATCCTATAACTCAATCGTTTGAGCATATATATGTACTAATTCGCTTTCACCCTCCTTATCAAAACTTGGAGATGGTAAACTTTGCAAAAATAAGGAATATTTTGTATTTGTTATATTCATTCTTGCATTTTCATCTTATGCCCCTCCCTCGAACATAGTATTTTTCTATCCTTTTCCTTCCTTATTCAGAATTTTCCCTATCTTTGCCCCTGCCTTTCGCCCTAAAAAGCGACTGGCAGACATATTGGATGAAATAGATAGCAGTATCTAATTCCGAGAAGTTCAACACATACAATCTTCCAAATGTAAACACGGGCTTCGAGGGATAGGGATACGCCTTTTCAGGCGTACCCTTTCCTTTTCGTTCCGTGGTGGGGTTTTCCGGAAGATTGTCCCCGTGTTGAAGCGAACAAGGTTAAGGGTGCGCTTCTTTTTATTCATTTTGATTTGAAATACAATAGTTTACAATCTTCTAACACTCAATCAAATATGGACAATCTCTCCCTCTTTCACGAATTGGAAGCCCTTCTTCGGTTGGATTCAAAATACTGCATGGACGATGGTGCACTTATCAAGAACAAGATTGTTGAAGACGCCTTAAACCTGCAACCTGAATTATTGAAATATCTTCTTTCCCATGATGGATTGAAAAGGAACTTTTTCAGCGAAGTTGAAGGGGTACTTGTTTTTGATAAGGTGAAGTTTCAGCAATTTGTAATGAACAAGTCTTTTCTTCCCGACAGTTACACTGCTTTCAAAAACAAAATTGGGCTTACAACTGATGATGGTCGTTTTATAAGTGAAAGTCGCGAGGTTGTGCTTTCATGGCCTTATAAAGATTGCGTGTTAGAAGGAGGACAGACCAAGGAAGATGCCAAACGCAATGAGGTTTTTTGGAGCGAAACGCTCGCTCCTAATGAAATCAATCGACTAACTGAACCTAAAGCATTATCTGGATTTAAGCGTTATGACACAGACGGAGTGCATGAGGTTTCGCATCTCGACTCCTCAGACAATCTCATTATTAAGGGCAACAATCTTCTAGTACTTCATTCTTTGAAAGCCAAATTTACGAATAAGGTAAAGCTGATTTATATTGACCCACCATATAACACTGGTGATGATGAGTTTGGGTACAATGATTCTTTCAATCACTCTACGTGGTTGACTTTTATGAAAAACCGTTTAGAAGTTGCCAAAGAGTTGTTGAGAGAAGACGGTGCAATCTTTATTCATATTGATTTACATGAAATCGCTTATATTTCTGTGCTTGCAGATTCAATATTTGGCATTGACAACAGAGTTCAAATCATATCAGTGAAAACAGCTACTCCAGCAGGTTTTAAAACAGTTAATCCTGGGCCTATTGACGTTACAGAATATATCTTGTTCTATACAAAGAACAAATCAGCATTTAATTTCAAAAAAGGGTATGTACCTGTAGGATACAATATCAATTACAATCTTTATTTAGTTAATCCAAATGACAAAGCAGAGGAATGGGAATTTGTGCCGATAAAGGACGCACTATTAAACCATATGGATTTTGCCTCTGAAAAAGAAGCAAAAGCTAAATACGGAACATTATGGAAGTCCATTTTGAAAGAACTCATCCAGCAATTTGCTTTTGAAAATGCCAAACAAATAGTCAGTGTAAGAGATCCTCACAAGCCAACGGATACGGTCAAAGAACTAATGGCAAAGTCTCGTGAAACCGAAAAGGTCATTTCAATGGAACGAGAAAACGCTGAAACATCATATTTTTATAAAGGAGGAGCCCTTGCTTTTTATTCAAATAAACTACGTGAAATAGATGGAGAGTTAACTGTAACGGAACTCCTTACCGATTTTTGGTCGCATATATCTTGGGCTGGAATAGCAAACGAAGGCGGGGTAAAGCTTAAGAATGGAAAGAAACCTGAAAAGTTATTAAAACAAATCATGGAACTGACAACCGAACGAGGTGATATTGTATTGGATTTTTTTCTAGGGTGTGGTACAACTGCAGCCGTTGCTCACAAAATGCATCGTCAATATATAGGTATTGAGCAACTTGATTATGGAAAGAATGACAGTGTAGTTCGTATTAACAACGTCATTAAAGGAGACACAACGGGGGTCTCAAAGGCGTTAAGTTGGCAAGGCGGCGGCTCGTTTGTTTATTGCGAACTTGCCAAAGCCAACCAGCAATTCGTTGACGAAATAGAAACTGCAACTAACCACGAGACTCTATTGGAAATTTGGCAAAGGATGCAGGCAACGGGTTACCTAAATTACAAAATCGACATAAAAGCAATTGATGAGAATGCTTCAGATTTTAAAGCATTAAGCATAGATGACCAAAAGCGTTTCCTTATCGAATGTCTCGACAAAAATCTGCTTTACGTACCACTCAGCGACATGGAAAGTGAAGAATATACCATTAGCGAGAACGACAAGCGATTGACCAAAGAGTTTTACAAAAAGATTTAAGCAGTATGGCCAACCTACAAGAGAAACTCGAAAGCGAATTTGGACGACGCTATATCACAAGGCTTGAATTGCCTGATTATTTTGACACTAGCTTGAGTCCTTCACGCAAGTTACGCCCATATCAGGAAGAGTGTTTCCGCTATTTCCTGACATATATGAACCCTGAAAACGATTTCGATGGGAAGCAGATTCGCCCACATCTTCTATTTCACATGGCCACTGGTTCGGGAAAAACACTAATAATGGCAGGAGCCATGTTGTACCTCTATGAACAAGGTTATAGGAACTTCCTATTCTTTGTTGACAGCACAAATATCGTTGAAAAGACGAAAGACAACTTCCTCAACGCTTCTTCTTCCAAATACTTGTTTGCTCCGCAGATTGTAATTAACGGAAAGCGTGTTGAAATAAGGAAGGTCAACAATTTCCAAGGGGCATCATCAGACACTATCAACCTCTGCCTTTGTACCATTCAAGGGTTACACTCGGACTTGAATTCCGAAAAAGAGAATGCCGTAACCTATGATGACTTTACCGATCAACCTGTAGTGCTCATTTCAGATGAGGCTCATCACATGAATGCCGCCACAAAGCGAGGAGGAATTAGCCCAGAAGATGAACAGCACACAAAAGATTGGGAATCAACTGTAATGCGTATCTTCAACAAAGACAACGGTTTCTTGCCCAATATTCTGCTGGACTTTACTGCCACTGCCGACCTCACCGACCCTACCATAGCACATAAATATGAAGACAAGGTTATTTTCGATTATCCTCTGAAAAAGTTCCGCGAGGACTTGTATTCAAAAGATGTTGAAGTCCTTGAAAGTGACCTTGATCCGCTTGATATGGCTATGCAGGCGATGATTCTAAGTCAATACAAGCGCAAATTGTTTGCCGACATCAAGCAGAACATAAAGCCCGTAGTCCTTCTTAAATCAAAAACAATCGTTGCAAACAAAGATATTTTCACTCAATTTAAGCAAGCCGTAATAAACTTCGACGAATCAGGTGTAAATAGAATACGTGCTCGTGCAAAAGACGACCTTGCTGCTGCTTTTGACTATTTTGACAAGCACCATGTCACTTCCAATAATCTTATTCTTGAACTACAAGCAGATTTTTCCGAAGAGCGTCTTCTTTTGGTTGACGGAAACAATATCTCACCCGAGAAACAGCTATTGTTAAATTCACTTGAAGATGCCGATAATGAAATTCGAGCAATCTTTGCCGTTGACATGCTCAACGAGGGTTGGGATGTGTTGAATCTATACGATATTGTTAGATTATACAATACAAGAGATGCTGCAAACAACAAGCCTGGCAAGACTACGATGCAAGAAGCCCAATTAATTGGCCGAGGAGCGAGGTATATGCCATTCAAAGACCTTAACAATCTCGCATTGGATGCCGACAAACGCAAGTATGATGGAGATGCCAAAAATCCTTTGAGAGTAATAGAAAAGCTTCACTATCACAGCGCATATAACCCTCGCTATATACAGGAACTTCATACAGCACTTGTCGAAACTGGCATTATTCCTGACACAAAAATCCAACTGGATCTGTTTTTGAAAAAAGAGTTCAAGGAAAGCCGTTTGTATGAAAAAGGTCTCGTGTTTTTGAATAGACGAATCCCGCTTGCAGAAGCAGAAGATGATGGCACCATTGGTAAGGATATTCTCCAAAAGACGTTCACTGTTTCGGTACATACAGGTCAGATGCACACAAATAAAGTATTTTCGGAAAACGAGGATAATAGTGTGATAACAACCAAAACACTTCCGATCAAATTCAAAGACATCGACTACCATGTTGTTAGGGCTGCAATGAATAGTTTCACCTCGTTCAGCTTTGACCATCTGAAAAAACTATATCCGCAGTTGAAATCTGGAAGAGAATTCATAACGAGCGAGAATTACCTTGCTAATTTGGATATTAGAATCAATGGAATAAAGGCTTCAATCTCTGAATACTCTCAATCCGACAAGCTAATGATAGCCAAATCGGTACTCAAAGAAATAGAGCCTTTATTATTGATGCGCGGCAAAACTTATAGAGGAACGAAGGAATTCAAGCCATTCCAGATAAAGGACAAATTCCGCGATGTGATTCGGTTGAATGTTACAATTCCACCGGGCAACCAAGAATTTGGAATTGCTATGAGTGATCCTCGCACAAAGTATCCATTGAAACTATCGGCTGTAGATTGGTACGCCTACAATGAGAATTACGGAACTTCTGAAGAAAAGGCGCTCGTAAAATATATTGATGGTATCATGCCAAAGCTGGAGGAAAAATACGATGAGATTTATTTGGTACGAAATGAGAAAGACATAAAAATCTATAGTTTTGATACTGGTCAAGCTTTTGAGCCGGATTTTATTCTCTTTTTGCGAATCAAAGGAACCTCGGATAAGTACGACAAACTGCAACTCTTTATTGAGCCCAAAGGTGATGGTTTTTTGAAGCAAGACAAGTGGAAAAACGACTTCTTGAAGCAAATTAAACAAACAGCCGAAATCCACTATTGTACAAGTGTCTATAATTATATAGTTTGGGGAATTCCGTTCTTCAATGAGTCAAACAACAAAGAATTTGAAACATCGTTCAACGATGATGTGCTGAAATACTCAGCTCATCCAAATAAAGAGCAACTGTCTGTTTCCTCTATAATTGTAGACAACGAAATGCCGAAAGAGAAAAGCTATGATCTCATCCCTAAAGATTCTGATATTTGGATGGCAGCAGAGTCATTCGAATGTTACAAGTGGAAGAGTATAGACCAAAGCATTTGTGACTTTTTCGGTAGCGACAAAACCATTCTTGTAGGTTGCTACAAAGGGAAGAAATACTTTGACTGGATTGAGTCTCATCAAATGTATACTATTCGTTTGGGGAAGGTAAAAGGATCAATGGAAGCCAATCGTATGCTTTTTGAAAAAACTTCCGTATTGGTTCTTTATGAATTAGGAAAACCAAATAAGCTATCTGCATATAAGGTTACTGCTCATCAAGAAATGGCCAAAGAAGAACTTGTCGCGATGAATTATCCAAACGAGAACCCAAGAAAGAGCTATATGTCTTTTAATTTCACTCCTCTTGATATGGATTTGAATTCGTTGGCCGAAAAGCGTCTGATAGAAAAACTGATTGAACTTAATCCAAGTGTAATTAAAGGGACACCTGTTTTTATAGAACCATAACCATCCCCGAAAGAGTTTAATTTCATTTCCCGCAGCTCGCGATGTGCCGTAGCACCCCAACAAGCACCACCCACCGCCGTCTGCGGGACGCAGCCGCTGACAATGCGCCAAGCCCAAGTCCCCAAGGACCCTACAACACCCCGATATGCAATGCCGGGTTTTCATATTTCATAAAATCGCGGAAAAATTTCCTCATTTTTTGGTTTTTATGAGGAAATAATTCCGCGAATTTGGCCGAAAGGCTTTTGTGTTTTATTCATGCGCAATCACCAAGCGTTGCGTCGTTCCGTTGCTTGACTTGATGAAATAGATGCCGTTTTGGTACTTGGCGGTCGGGATGACAAGTTGCGATTCGTCGGTGAAGAAGGTTTCGACTTTTTGTCCCAATGTGTTGTAAAGGCTTACTTCGCCAAGGTTTTCGCCTTGGAGGGTCACGCTTTCGTTGGCGGGATTGGGGAACAAGGTCGGCGTCGAGCTGTTTTCATCCATGCCGACGCTGCTGCAATCGTGGGGCTGAAGCCCGTTTTGTCGCATGGCGTTCACCACGTCCTGCGCGGAGAATGGATAGAGATCCAGCAGTCCTTTGATGGGGATGCTGCGGTCGGGCATGATGAGGACGAGCGTGGGGCAGGCTTGGATGCCATACAGGTCGAACACCTCGTTGCCCCCGCCGTCCTTTCCGACGGTGGGGAACTCAACGCCGTTTTCGTTGGCCCATTGCTGACAAGTGGCATCGCTGTCGATGTAGGAAATTTCAATATAAAACACGTCGTGCATGTTGCAGCCCATTTGGGTGTAGGAACCCGTGATATAGGGCGAAATCACTTGGCATTGGCCGCAAGTGTAGAAGAAGAAGTCGATGAAGACGGCCTGGCCTCTGTCGAGGATCTCGAAGAGATTGTAGGTCTGCCCGTGGCAGTCGGTTACGGTGAAGTCAACGGCTTCGGTGAGGGTGGTCTGCTGTGCGCGTAGGCCTGCGCCAAAAAGCAGGAACGCGAGAAGGATGGAGAGCTTTTTCATTTTATGTGAATGTAAAAGGTTGAACTGCATTTTCATGCGATTAAAACCCAGATGAATGGTTAATTGTTGTTGATGATAATGTCTTCGCGGATATGGGTGATGATGGTGTTGCATTCCTCTTGGTCGTCATAGAAGAAAAGCCATAAGGTGCGCTCGTCGTTGTCGGCGGCGGTGATGTAGCCGATGTGGCCTTGGTTTTTGGCATCGCCCATGATGAGTTCGTTTTGGCCTTCTATCTGTTGCGGGATGCCTTGGGTAGCGTTGTCTGCCGGAACGTTCTTGCTATTGGCTGCGATTTTTTCGCTAATCAGTTCTATAACGACGGCGCGCGCAATGGTCATAATGTAGTCGTTGTAGGTGCTGTCTTCAACTTCGTGTTCTATCTCGCCTTGGCCGAAGATGATGGCGTTTTGTGTCAGCATCGAGTCGGGGACTTGGAAACTCTTCATGATTTCGCGAATCTTTTCGGCAACATTGAGCGTGAATTTCTCAAGGTCGGCTTCGTCTATCTGGCTGATGTCGGTCAAAGTGTCTAAAATGGCGGGGTCCAAGAAATTGGTTTCGATGCCAACGCCCACCATGAAGGGATTGTCTTCGTTTGGGCAATTGGAGTTGATGGAGTCGTAATTCATGAAGCCGAAATCCTGTTTTAGCGTTTCCCATTCCGCTTCATTGTTGGCTTGCAGCATCAATGCGTCGATGCTTTTCCCGTTGACGGACAGGTCGCCGAGATAGGCCACGGTGAGGTTGGCATTGTCGGCATACTTGCAGTATATCTCCAACGCTGCTTTCTCGCTGGTTTTTTCTGGAGTTTCCGTCTTTCCCTGACAAGCCGACATTACGACAGCCAGGAGCAGAATGAGATATGGAACAATGCTTTTCATCGTTTTTGTGTTTGGTTAGTTGATGACTTTGTTGGCCAACTGCATGATGTCTTGTGCCGAACAGCCGTTGTTGCAAAGGAAGTGGACGGTTTGGCTTTCCATGGTCACTTTTTCGGCTACGGGGAGTCCGTTGTCGGGTGGGTTTTGGCGGGTCAAACCGATGGCGGCCACGCCGATGAAAAGGCTGGCTGCTGCCGCGTAAGGTATCCAGCGTCTGGTGCGGCGAAGGGGGATGACGTTCTTTTCCAAACTGGCAGGTTCTTGTTGTGCCTTTTCTGCCCAACGCAAAAAGGTTTGGTCGTCAGGAACCCACTTTTCGGCCTGCTCCTTCCACTGCAGGCGGCTTTGCCATTGGGTTTTGAAGTCGTCGTGTTGCATGCTTGATTTCAATGTTTTTATGTTTTTTTCCATTGTTATGAATTGTTTTCTCTTTCGAACATTAATCTTAGTTTCCGCTTCAGTCGGGCGATGCGCATGGCCACGGCGCCCACCGAACTGCCGGTCATGTCGGCGATTTCCTTGTAGGAGAAGCCGTCCAAAAAGGCACGAATGACCGTGCCGCTTTCTTCGGGCAGCGTGTTGATGAGTTGCTGCAACTGATGGTATCTCTCATGGCCTGGTTCATCGTCTTTTTCGTCCACACGGACATCCTCGATGGACTCTGTTTTCGGACTCCGGTCCTCTTTGCGCTTCAGCATCAACATGGTGTTGGTCGCCACGCGCCAAACCCAGGTCTTTTCCGAACTGCGCTGCTCGAAAGTCCCGAAACTCCTCCATAGGCTAATCATAACCTCTTGTATGCAGTCTTCCGTCTTCCACGCCTTCCCGACATTGTAGTCCGAGCAGATATGGCAAATCATGGCCTTATGCCGTAAAACGAGGGCATTAAAGCTTTCGATGCGTCCGCGTGACTCGGATGATTCCATTCTTGAAGTGACTTTTGATGGTTTAGGTGCAAATTTGTTTTGAATCATAACACGACTCTGCTTTTTTTTTCATCAATACAGTTTTTTCCTGCACATGATGAAATCGTGAAGCGACCTCAAATTGTTTCAGCCGCAATGCAAAAGAACACAATATTTTGATACTTCACGCGATTTTTATAAAAAAAAGCATTTTTTTGCCCGAAATCGGCCAAGGCTCGGTTCGATGTAATTTTTGTGGGGTTCAATTATTCTTCATACTTTTGCGCCCGATTTCAATACTCAAAAAAATGGCTAAATTCGACATAAAGGAAGTTTTCTATCCCAAGTTCTTCAGCGTGATGAAGAAAGGATACACGAAGAAGCAATTCACGAAGGACCTGTTTTCGGGCATTATTGTGGGCATTGTGGCCCTGCCGTTGGCTATCGCGTTTGCGGTGGCCTCGGGCGTGTCGCCCGAAAAGGGCTTGGTCACCGCCATCATTGCGGGATTCCTGATTTCGCTGTTGGGCGGCAGCCGCGTGCAGATTGGCGGCCCAACGGGGGCTTTCGTCGTCATCATCGCGGGCGTGGTGGCGCAATACGGCCTCGACGGACTGATGATTTCGACCATCCTCGCGGGTGTGTTCATGGTCATGTTCGGCCTGCTGAAATTGGGTTCGCTGCTGCGCTTCATCCCCCATCCTTTGGTGGTGGGCTTCACCAGCGGTATCGCCCTGACCATTTTCTCAACCCAGATAAAAGACGCCCTCGGACTTGAAATCGCCAGTGTGCCAGCAGGGTTTATTGACAAATGGGGCGTGTATATCGACGGCCTCGGAACCACCAACTATTGGGCACTTGGCATCACCGTAGTAACCATAGTGATAAGTCTGACATTCAATAAATTAACAAACAAGATTCCAGGTTCATTTGTGGCCATCATTTTGGTTTCGGCTTTGGTGGCCATTTTCGATATTCCCGTGACCACCATTGAAAGCATGTTTGGCGAAATCAAGGGCAGCCTCGCGCTGAGCATCCCCGAAATCCATTGGGAAAATGTAGGGAATTATGTGCAGCCGGCCATCACCATCGCTTTGCTCGGCTCCATCGAGTCGCTGCTGTCGGCGGTCGTGGCCGACGGTATGATTGGTAGCCACCACCGCAGCAACACCGAGCTTATCGGACAGGGTATCGCCAACATCATCACGCCTTTGTTTGGCGGCATTCCGGCCACGGGTGCCATTGCCCGCACCGCCACCAATATCAAGAACGGAGGCCGCACGCCCGTTGCTGGCATTGTTCATGCCATTACGCTGTTGCTCATTATGTTATGCTTGGGAAACTATGCCAAACTGATTCCCATGTCGTGCCTCGCGGGCATCCTCATCGTGGTGGCCTACAACATGAGCGAATGGCGCAGTTTTGCCTCCATCCTTCGCGGCTCGCCTTACGACATCATTATCTTGCTTGTAACCTTCCTCCTCACCGTGCTCGTCGATTTGACCGTAGCCATTGAGGTGGGCATTGTGTTGGCTTCGCTGATGTTCATGAAGCGCATGGCCGACAACGGCGAGGCCATTTTGAGGAACGACCTCGACACCAACACGATGGAAAACTACGACGACATCCCCGAAGGCATTGAGATTTACGAAATCAGCGGGCCGTTCTTCTTCGGTGCGGCGAAAAAGTTCAGCGAGGTGCTGAAAGGCCGTCCCGATTCCACCAAGATACTGATTATCAGAATGCGGCACGTTCCCTTCATGGACGAAACCGGCGAGCGGAATTTCCAAGAAGCCATCAAATCGCTCCAAACCGACAACAAGAAAATCATCCTTTCGGGTGTGCAGCCCAACGTCCGAAAAACGCTCGACAAGAGCCGTATTTCCTTCCTCATCGGCAAGGGCAACATACACGACAATTTCGACGCGGCTTTGGCCCATGCTAAGGAGGCCCTTGAAGAGGAGAGCAGCGCTGCGCGGAATAGATGACCGTAACGTTGCCGTGATATAACAAAAAGAATTGTTATGAGCAACGAGTCAATCATTCAAGTATTAAAACAATTTGCCATGAAAAATCTGACCTTTGTTTTTGCCCTCGCATGGGGCTTCATTTTGGCCTCATGCGGCAACACGAACCAACCTGAACAACGATCCGTCCCCGTTGCCGATACCATCATCACCCGCACGGTGCTCTATCGCCCTGGCGACTACGGTTCAAGGAATTACCGCATTCCCGCCATCATCACCGCCAAGGATGGCTCGCTCGTGGTGGCCACCGACAAGCGGAAACACAATATCGACGACCTGCCCGAAGACATCGACATCCTTATTAATAGAAGCACCGACGGCGGTCGCACTTGGAGCGAGCCTTACACCCTCGTCGAAGGCCAAGGGGTAGGGAAGGGCTTCGGCGACTGCGCTTTGGTACACACCCACGACGAAGGCGGACTTTTGGCGGCTTTCGTGGGCGGAACCGGCTTTTGGCAGGGTCGGCCCGAAAACCCGCAACGCACCTATGTCGCAAGGAGTTACGACAACGGCCAGACTTGGACGCAACCCAAGGACATCACCGATGAACTTTATGGTGCGAAGTGCCAAAACGAGGTGAGCCACACATGGTGGTCGGCCTTTTTCGCCTCGGGCAACGGCCTTTTGACTTCCACAGGGCGCATTATGTTTGTCCTCGCGGTGCGCGACACTGAGGCATGGGCGGCCTGCAACTATGTGGTTTACAGCGACGACAACGGCGAAACTTGGCACATTTCAGGTCGTGCCTCCCAGCGAGGCGACGAAGCCAAGGTGGTGGAACTTGCCGATGGCCGTATCTTGATGAGTATTCGTCACGAGGGCGAGCGTTGGTACAACATTTCCGAGGACGGCGGCACCACATGGCGCCCCGAAACCTCCGCTTGGAGCGACCTCGTGGCCACGGCCTGCAACGGCGATATAATCCGCTATTCGTCTGTGAATGAGGGTGCTGAAAAGAATATTTTGCTTCATTCCCTGCCCGCGCCCGAGCGCCGCGAGAACGTGACGGTTTATGTCAGTTATGATGAAGGTCGAACTTGGCCCGTGAGCAAGTGCATCGTGCCTTACGCCTCGGCCTATTCGTCGCTCTGCATCCTTCCCGACCACAGCATCGGCCTCTACGTGGAGGAATCCGACGGCGACACGTTAGGCTACTCAATGGTGTTTTACAATTTTGGGTTGGAGTGGCTTGAATCCAAATAATCCCTACCTTTGCCGAAAATTTCAACCATGTCCGAAACCCTTAAAAAATTCTTGATCCGCGTGGCCGAGGCCGCCGAGCAAAGCACCTTGGTGAAGATGACGCTGAGCAAGCCAGCGCAGAAGCATGACGAGTTGCGAAACCTCTATGTGAAGCCCGTATTAATAAAGGAGAAACGACTTTTTGCGTTCACCTATCACTATGAGCGTCGCGACGAGGTGAAGAACTACGACACCACGCAAATGCTTGACATTCTGCGTGAAATGATTCCGAACCGCTTCTTGAACGCCGTGCTCTTCACCGTGAACGAGGATGTCGCATTGCTGGTTTCGAGCAAAGGCAAGGCGACGATTCAGACGAAGAAAGTGCAGGAATTTCGTGAGCAGAACTTGGAGCACGACAAACAGAAAGTCCGCCTCGTCAATCCGGCCAATCCGTGGTGGTATCAATTGGGCTTGACCACGCGCGAGGGCAAGATTACCGCCGACATGCAGCACAAGTTCAAGCAGATATACAAATATGCTGAAATTGTGGAAAGCCTCATCAAGCCGATGAAGTTCGACGGCACCGTCCACATCGCCGACATGGGGGCAGGGAAGGGGTACCTCACTTTCGCCCTCCATGAGCTATTGACCCAACGATTGAACCTTGATGTGGACATCAAAGGCGTGGAAATCCGTCCTGATTTG
>CADAVB010000003.1 GCA_902791165.1 uncultured Bacteroidia bacterium | reverse complement strand
TTGCGCGTCGCCTTGGAAGACGGCACCGTGTTCACCGACAAGGTGGTGAAGGAATAAACGCGGCGACATTCGTAGAGCCGTGGCGCGCCGCGGCTCTACAGCCGCCGCAAAACAAACCCATGCGGCTGCCACGGTACGACAGCCCTACAGCAACGCCCTACGACAGCCCTACAAACCGCCATACCCTGCATCTCAAGGGAAGGGAAACCCATCTATATCCGTCGGGAAACAAAATTTGTTTCAAGATTTGAGCAAGATTGGCTTCCCTTTTCTTTTTTTTCGTACTTTTGCAGTTTCTAAAAACGCGCCCAATGTACGCCTTCATCACTGGAAAAATCACTGAAAAGTCGCCGACCTACGTCGTGTTGGACAACCATGGCATCGGCTTCCTCATCAACATCACGCTCAACACCTTCACCGCCATCGGCGAGAAGGAGGAAGCGAAACTTTTCGTCCACGAGCAAATCCTTGAGGACGCGCATCACCTTTTCGGCTTCTATTCGGCCAAGGAACGCGACCTGTTTGAACTGCTCATCAGCGTGTCGGGCGTGGGCTGCAACACGGCGAGGCTTATCCTCAGCTCACTGACCGTCAATGAGTTGAGTAATGCCATTGCCAACGACGATGTGAAAACCATCCAAGCTGTGAAAGGCATCGGTGCCAAGACCGCCCAGCGCATCGTCATTGACCTGAAAGACAAACTGAAGAAAAACGACTTCGCGACGGAAATTTTCGCCGCTTCAAACAATACAATCAAGAACGAAGCGTTATCAGCATTGACGATATTGGGCTTCAGCAAGGCAGCGGTGGACAAAGCTTTAGACAAGTTGCTGAAGCAAATGCCCGATGCCACTGTCGAAAACCTGATTAAAGAAGCACTTAAAGTGTTGTAATACAAGAACTTTTGAATAATATAATGAAACGACATATTCTCCTTTTGTTGGCCGTGATGGTTGTCGTGCCGTTCACCCGAATGGCTGCTGCCCGTTACGACTCGCCCTATCTTAACGAATATCCCAATCCCGTTGAGCCTGACTCCACCAAACTCATCTATCCCATCCCCACCGCCACGGGAAACCCGATGGATGACCTGTACAACAACTCGCCGCTCTATCTCAAAGACCCACAAAACTTCAGCACGGAGATTATCTACGACCCAATCACCAAACAATACACCTTCAAGCGGCGCATCGGCGATTTCTATTACGACACGCCAGCCACGATGACCGAAAACGAATACCTCGAGTACCAAACCCAAAAGGGCATCATGGACTATTGGAAGGAACGCCGCAGCCAAAACGCACGCTCAACCACCAACGGCACCTCCATCATCCCGCCCATCTTCATCGGCGGAAAAGCCTTTGAAACCATTTTCGGCAGCAACACCGTTGATATACGCCCGCAAGGCTCGGTCGATCTTACCTTCGGCATCAAGCACAACTTCCGCGAAGACCCCTCGCGCAGCAAGCGCCAACAGCATACCACCACCTTCGATATGGACACCGACATCCAGCTGAATGTGATGGCCAAAATCGGCGACAAGATCAACTTCAATATCAACAAAAACACCAAGGCCACTTTCAATTACCAAGACAAGCTGGCCCTAAAATACAACGGTAAGGAAGACGAAATCATACAACTCCTCGAAGCAGGTAATGTGAGCTTCCCGCTCAACAGCACCCTCATCACAGGAACGCAACAACTCTTCGGTATCAAGTCGAAACTCAAATTTGGCAATACCACCATCAGCACCATCGTTTCCTATCAGGAAAGCGAGTCGCAAAACATCACCGTGCAAGGCGGTGCCCAAACCAACGAGTTCAACCTCAACTGTTTGGACTATGAAGAAAACCGCCACTTCTTCCTTAGCCAGTACTTCCGCGAGCATTACGAAGAGGCTTTGGCCACGCTTCCCACCGTCACCTCAAGCGTCAATATCACCAAAATCGAAGTGTGGGTGACCAATACCAACACCGCTACCCAAAACACCCGTAATATTTTGGCTTTGGCCGACTTGGGTGAAGGCACCGACCAATGGATTTACAATCCGGAAGTGTCGCCAGCCACCACGGGCAGGGTTTATCCGCGCAACGCCGCCAACAACCTTCTGACCCGAATGGACACCACCCAAATCCGCAACATCAGCTCGGTGACCAACTACATGACCAACGACCCTTTGCGCATCGGTAGGGCAGGCTACATGGTGTCGGGACGCGACTTCGAGAAAATCGAGAACGCACGCCGGCTGAGCAACACGGAATATTCCGTGAACTCGAAACTGGGTTTCATTTCACTCAACATCAGCCTCAATTCCAACCAAACCCTTGCCGTGGCATATCAATACACCATAGTGGGCTCCGACGAGGTATATCAAGTAGGTGAGTTCTCGGACCAAGGCATCAACACGCCTAATGTGTTGGTGGCAAAGCTGTTGCGAGGCACCACGGTGAATACCAAAATGCCCATCTGGAACTTGATGATGAAGAACGTGTACAACTTCAGAGCCTATCAGGTAAGTTCTAACGACTTCATGCTCAATATCTTCTACAACGGCAATTCCAATAGCACGCCCATCGGGTATTTCACCGAAGGCTCGGTGGAAGGAATACCGTTGCTCCATCTGATGGGATTGGACAACCTGACGCAACAAAACAACCCCATCGCGGGTGGCGACGGCGTGTTCGACTTCATCAACAACGCGGCCACGCATGGCGGCACCATCAACGCCTCCAACGGCCGCATCTTCTTCCCCGTGCTTGAGCCTTTCGGAAGCCATATCCGCAACAAGATTTTCCCCAACGAGCCCGACCTGGCCGCCAAATATGCCTACGACTCGCTTTATACGATGACCAAAACCTCGGCCGAACAGTATTCGGAGAAGAACAAGTTCACGCTGAAAGGCTTCTACTCGTCGCAATCGGGCAGCGAAATCAGCCTCAACGCCATGAATGTGGCCCAAGGCTCGGTGACGGTGACGGCAGGCGGTGCGCAGTTGGTCGAGAACGTGGACTATACCGTTGACTACACTTTGGGCCGTGTCACCATCATCAACGAAGGCATCCTCAACAGCGGCACACCTATCAATATCTCGTTGGAATCGAATTCGGGCTTCAGTGCCCTGAAAAAGACTTTCTTGGGTAGCCGCGTCGAGCATGAGTTCAACCCCGATTTTCGCCTCGGCGGCACATTGCTCTACTTGGGCGAGAAGTCATACACCCAAAAGATTAACTACGGCGAAGAAGCCATCGCCAACACCATCTATGGCGCCGACCTAAGCTACAATACTGAAGCGCGGTGGCTGACCACTTTCATCAACGCGCTGCCCGGCATCAGCACCAAGGCGCCATCGCGCATCCGCATTGACGGTGAAGTGGCCCGCTTCAAGCCAGGCCTCTCGCGGTCGGCCAGCGAGCGCGGCACCTCCTACATCGACGATTTTGAAGGTGCCAAATCGACCATCGACCTGCGTCTGCCCACGGCATGGGCAATGGCCAGCACCCCGCAAAACCAAACCGACCTTTTCCCCGAAGCCGCTTCGGGAACCGGCCTCGACTACGGTAAGAACCGCGCCAAACTGGCATGGTACACCATCGACAACACCGTCTTCTACGATACCTATTTCAACCAGCGTCCGCGCAACATCACACCAGAGGAATTGTCGAAACACTCGGTACGTCAGGTGCTTGAAACCGAAATTTTCCCCACCAAAGACATCGCCACAGGAACGCCGACCAATGTTTCGGTGCTCAATTTGGCTTACTTCCCCGATGAACGCGGTCCCTACAACTACGACGTGATGCCCACGAGCTACACCGCAGGTCTCAACGCCGACGGCAAACTCAACGACCCGGGCAGCCGTTGGGCCGGTATCATGCGCCGAATGGAGTCCACCGACTTCGAGGCCACCAACATCGAGTACATCGAGTTCTGGCTGATGGATCCCTTCGCCGACGAGGAATTCGCCAACAACCCCGGTAAGCTTTACATCAACTTGGGCGACATCTCCGAAGACATTCTCCGCGACGGCAGGAAGTTCTACGAGAACGGTCTGCCCACCACAGCGACCGTGGTGAACGTTGATACCACCATCTGGGGACGTGTGCCTACCATGCAAGACCTCGTGGGTACCTTCAGCAACGAGTCGGAAGCCCGTCAATACCAAGATGTTGGCTTCGACGGATTGAACGACGAAGACGAACGCTCTTTCTTCCAAAACACTTATCTGAACATCGTCGGAAGCTATTTGGGCGAAGGCTCTGCGGCTTACACCAAAGCCTACGACGACCCCTCGGCCGACAATTTCCATTTCTTTAGATCAACCGAATGGGACAGCGATGAAATCCATTCCAGCATCATCGAACGCTACAAGCACTACAACGGACAAGAAGGCAACTCGCCCTCTGATACGCAGCGTACCGAGAGCTACACCACCAGCAGCACCACCATGCCCAACATCGAGGACATCAATAACGACAACACCTTGAGCGAATCGGAACGCTACTACCAATATGTGATTAACTTGGATCCAAGCCAAATGGTGGTGGGCAAGAACCACATTGCCGACATTTTCCATGCCACCAATATCGCCCTGCCCAACAGCCAAATCGGCAGCGTTACATGGTACCAGTTCCGTATTCCCGTGAGACAACCCGACAAGGTTGTAGGCCATATCGACGATTTCTCGTCCATCCGTTTTATGAGAATGTTCGTGAACGAGTTTGAGCGTCCCATCGTGTTGCGTTTTGCCACTTTAGACTTGGTGAAAGGGGAGTGGCGAACCTACACGCAAAGCATCCAAGCACCAGGCGAATACCAACCCGACGACCTTTCCAACGAGACCACAGTGGATATTTCGGCCGTAAGCATCGACGAAAACAGCCGTCGCGAGCCAGTGCCTTATGTCATACCGCCTGGCATCCAGCAAGAAAGGGTGATTGGTACCACACAGGTAACCCGCATCAACGAGCAGTCGCTGCAACTCACCATTCAAAACCTCATCGACGGCGACGGACGAGCCATCTACAAAACGACCGACTTCGACTTGCGCCAATACAAATACCTCAAAATGTTTGTCCACGCCGAAGCCGCCACCGCCGACTCTCCCTTGGACGACCAAGACCTAACTGTCTTCATGCGTATCGGTACAGACTTCACCGAGAACTATTATGAGTATGAAGTGCCGCTCAAAGTTACGCCGTGGGGAACCTCCTATACCAACAAAGAAGGCATTTGGCCCGAGATTAATAATTTGGACATCCGCTTGGAAGACTTCGTGGAGGTGAAGACCCGCCGCAACGAAGCCATGAACCAGCCCAACAGCAACGTGCGCCTTAATTACATCTATTCCGAGAAAGTGAGAAAAGGCGTGGTGGATAACAAGGAATATTACCACACTCTCAAGGTAGTGGGTAACCCGAGCATCAGCAACGTGGAGGCCATGATGATTGGTGTTCGCAATCCCAAGCGACAGAATCTGGCCAGCGACGACGACGGTCAGCCCAAGAGCGCCGTGGTGTGGATCAATGAGTTGCGCCTCACCGAGCTGAGCAGCAACGGAGGCGTGGCCGCACAAGGCCGTTTGGAAGCCACACTTGCCGACTTGGGCCGCATGACGCTGACGGGGTCCTACAAATCGGCCGGTTTCGGCGCCCTGGATAGCGATATCCTCAGCAACGATTTTGTGGCCAACTCCTCGTTCGGCATCTCCACCGACCTCGAACTGGGCAAGTTCTTCGGCGACTTCGGCCTAAGAATCCCCATGCACATCGACTACGGCGAAACCAAAGCCACGCCGCTCTACAACCCCTACGACCCCGACATCAAAATGACAGATGCCCTCGAAGCGCTTGATACACAAGAAGAAAAGGATGCACTCGTTTCGACCATCCACGATTTTACGCGCTACAAGAACATCAACTTCATGAACGTCAGAAAGGAGCGTACCACCCGACGCAATCGCGGCGAAGAGGAAGAAAAGTCGAAACCGAGCAGAGACCCTAACCGCAACGCACGCCAAAGCAACCAACCCAAGGTGCACATCTACGATATTGAAAACTTCAACCTCTCTTTCTCCTACAGCGAAACCTATCAGGAGAACACCGACATCAAATACTATACGGTGAAGAACTATCGTGGCGGATTGGGCTACAACTACGCCGGCAATCCCAAGCCCGTGGAGCCTTTCTCGAAGGCGAAATGGGCCTCGAAACCCGCCCTACAAATCATCAAGGACATCAATTTCTATTATCTGCCAAAGAGCATCACCTTCAATACGGAAATGTATCGCTTCTTCTCCGTGAAAGAGATGCGCAACAAGAGCGGCGGCGAAATCATGATTTCGCCCACCTACTCGAAGCAATGGGATTGGAGCCGCAACTACCAAGTGCGCTACGACCTCACCAAGGCCCTCTCATTCGACTATTCGGCACAAGCGCAAGCCTATATCTATGAGCCAGCAGGCCATGTCGATAGAAGCCAAGACCCCGAAACCTGGCAGAAAAACCAAGACACCATCCGCAACGAACTGAAACACTTAGGCTCGATGTCGCGCTTCCAGCAGAATATCAACGCCACCTACACGCTGCCCATCAGCAAAATCCCGATCTTCAACTGGATTACGGCGACGGCCAACTATCAAGGCACCTACAACTGGACCGCATCGGCACAGTCGATACAACCAAGGCTCGGCAACGAAATCGAAAACTCGAACAACATCCAAGGCAACGCCAACCTCGACTTTACGAAATTATATAATAAGGTGCCTTACCTCAAGCAACTCGGCACCCCGCAACGGCGCAACAACAACAGCCGTGGCAACGATAGAGCCAATGCCGACAAGACACAAGCCGATTCGACGAAGACCAAACCGCAAAACAATTTCGGTAAGGTCGTGCTCGACAACAGCCTACGCATCCTAACAATGGTGAAGAAAGTTTCGGCCAATTACTCGATGAACAACGGCCAACTGCTGCCAGGCTTTATGCCCAAGGCCGTCTATCTCGGCATGGACGACAAGATGTGGTCGCCTGGCCTGGGATTCGTGCTCGGAAGCACCTATGGTGCCGATGCCGACATTTTCAGTAAGGCGGTCAGCCACAGCATTGGCGCCGACGACCTCAGCCGTTGGCTCACCACCGACTCCATTTTGAGCAATCCCTACGTCAGACGAAACACCACCACCATCAACTACCGCGTCAATACTGAGCCGCTCGCTGGACTGAAGATTGACTTCACGGGTAATCTCACCCAAGCCAACAATATGCAGCATTATTTCCGCTACAGCGAACAACTGCAAAACTTCGAAATCTTCACCCCGACCAACAACGGCAACTTCAGCACCACCTATTTTATGATGAAGACTTCGTTTGTTCCCGACAGCATCAACAACTCGCAGCTCTTTAACAATTTGTTGAACAACAGGCGGATTATCGCCGAGCGTATCGCCAGGGACAATCCACAATGGATCGAGCAAGTGAACCGCTACGAATACGACAGCATCGCCGGCGATTATTTCCCCGTGGGTTACAACTCCTCGTCGCTCGACGTGCTGATGTATTCGTTTATCGCCGCTTATACAGGACAAGACCCCAACACCATTAAACTGACGCCATTCCCCACCATACCCTTGCCCAATTGGACGCTGACTTACAACGGCCTGACCAACATTCCCGCACTCTCGAAACTGTTCAAGACCATCAGCATCAGCCATTCCTATAAGTCGAACTACACCATCAGTTCGTGGGCGAGCAACGTGTATTACGACCCCAACAACACCATCCAGACCTTTGAAAACAGCGACCTGATTATCCCCAAGTACGACATTATGCAAATGGTGCTCACCGAACAATACATGCCCCTCATCGGCATTGATATGGGCTTCCAAAACTCGATGACCGCCAACTTGCAGTTCAAGAAATCGCGCAACCTCACGATGAGCTTCTCCAACAACCAACTCACGGAAGTCAACAGCCGCGAAATCGTCATCGGAGCAGGATACCGCATCAAGGACCTGTCGTTCAACGTGACCTCGTTGGGCGGCAATGGAAAGACGACCAACATCAAGAACGACCTTATCCTGAAACTCGACCTCGGCTTTAAGCGCGACATGACCGTGCTGCGCCGCATAGACGAGAACAACAACCAGGTTTCGGCGGGCCAAAACAAGATCAATATCTATGTCACCGCCGACTATACCTTTAGCCAACGCCTTAGCGCACAAGCCTTCTTCAAGCGCGACATGACCGACCCGTTTGTGGCCAACTCGTTCAAAAACAGTTCCACTTTTGCCGGTGTCACCATCCGATTCAGCCTCGCGCAATAAAAATTTTCAAAGAATGGTAAAACAAGCCAAAAAATACGTAATTTCGCAGCCTGATAAACAACAAACAAAAACACATCAAAAATGAATATTCCGAGCAATCTGAAGTACACCACCGACGACGAATGGATCCGCCTCGAAGGCGAGACCGCCTATGTCGGCATCACTGATTACGCCCAACATGAACTTGGCGACATCACCTTCGTTGATGTTGATCCCGACCTCGTTGGCGAAACCTTGGACGCCCAAGAAGAATTTGGCGCCATCGAAGCCGTGAAGACCACGGCCGAACTGCTTATGCCCGTTGCTGGCGAAATCCTCGAAGTCAACGAAGCTTTGGCCGACGAAGAGAATGCCAAGCTGGTGAACACCGACCCCTATGGCGAAGCCTGGATAATCAAGATTAAGGTGAACGACCCCGCCGAAGTTGACGCCCTCATGGACGCCGCCGCTTACGAAGCAAAGATCGGTTGATGGAGTCGCTGCTGAAAAAGCTGACTACGAAACATTACCCGGGAGTCTTTTGCGGAATCATCATTTTGGTTCTGACAGGAATTCCGGGTTCTTGTTTTCCGCGCGTGAAACCCATCGTTGGGATGGACAAGGTGGCGCATGCCCTCATGTATGCTGTTTTTGCCTTCTTGTGCCTTTGGGGCTATCGACACTCCTATCGAACCGCAGAAACAAGTTGGCGTAAAAAAATGCTTGTCCTGGCAGCCTTCATCAGCATCGTCTATGGCGGCTTCACCGAAATCATGCAAGAATACTTAGTCCCAGGTCGCATTGGCGATGTGATGGATTTCCTCGCCGATGCCCTCGGAACCCTGCTCGGAGTAGGCGTTTTTGCGTTTTTTTTCAAGAGGAAAAAATAAAATTCAATTTCCTTGCGTTTTATATGCAAATAATTACTACTTTCGCAACGTCAATCGAAAGTAATTTAAAAACAGAAATAGCCATGGAAGAGAAAAAATCACCTAAAGCCAATCTTGAGAACAA
Source organism: uncultured Bacteroidia bacterium (assembly GCA_902791165.1). Taxonomy (GTDB): domain Bacteria; phylum Bacteroidota; class Bacteroidia; order Bacteroidales; family F082; genus Limimorpha. The sequence goes on along the minus strand of CADAVB010000003.1, from coordinate 50,701 downwards.
AAAGCTGATGTTCACGCAGATAGGTCTTATCATTAGCCTGCTTATCGCGTGGTTAGCCTTTGAACACAAGAACTACGACAAACGCGAAATTGATTCAAGTTTGCTCAACAGAGAGATTGCAGTGGACGAAGAAATGGTTGAAATCACCAAGCAGGAAGAGCAAAAGCCGCAGCCTGTTGAAGTCCCTAAGCAAACCACGCAACTCGAAATCGTGCAAGATGACGTGGAAGTGGAAGACATTGAAATCAACGCCGAAGTGGACCAAACCGAGGTGCTTGAGGAATATGTAGCTCCCGAAATCGAGGAAGAAGAAGTTGTGGAACAGGAAATCTTCCAAATCGTGGAAGAAATGCCTGCTTATCCTGGTGGCGACCAAAAACTGATGGAGTACATCGCCAAGAACATCAAGTATCCTCAGATTGCCCGTGAAAGCGGCATCCAAGGCCGTGTGTTCGTGGGCTTCGTTGTTGAACCCGACGGAAGCGTTTCCAATGTGAAGCTGCTCCGTGGCATCGGTGGCGGCTGCGACGAAGAAGCTATGCGCGTTATCAAGTCGATGCCGAAATGGAAACCCGGCAAGCAACGTGGTAAGGCCGTGCGCGTGTCGTACCAGATTCCTGTGAACTTCAGACTGCAATAAGACTGAAAAAAAACAAGACAAAAGCCAGCGTCATGCTGGCTTTTTTTGTGCTATAAAGTGATTATGAACGATTTCAGCCTTCGCCGGCCCGACGATTTCCGACAACCGCTCCAATGTGGCCTCTTTGATGCCTTTCACCGACTTCAATTCGAGCAATAGTTTCTCGGCTGTCTTCTTCCCGATGCCTTTGATGTCGGCCAATTCGGAATGCAAGAAGCCCTTCTCGAACTTCTTGCGGTGGAAAGTGATGGCAAAACGATGCACCTCGTCTTGAATGTGCGTCAGCAGGCGGAATTCCTCGGAATTGGGTTTCAAGCCCACCACACGCGGCGGAAATCCAAACAGCAATTCGTTGGTGCGGTGACGGTCGTCCTTGGCCAAACCTGCAATGGGGATTTTGATATTCAGCTCATCTTCAATCACTTGTCGCACCACTTCCATCTGGCCTTTGCCGCCATCGGTGATGATGAGGTTGGGCAAAGACTTGCCCTCCTCAATCAGCCTTGAATAGCGACGACGCACCACTTCCTTCATTGAGGCGTAGTCGTCGGGGCCTTCCACCGTCTTGATGTTGAAATGGCGGTAAGCGGCTTTGTTGGGCTTGCCGTTCACAAACTGCACCATGCCTGCCACAGCGTAGTCGCCTTGGAAGTTGGAATTGTCGAAGCACTCGATGACTTCGGGCATTTGTTCCAATTGCAGGGCTTCTTTCAGGCGACCAAGCACCCGTTTTTGGTGGCGTTCTGGGTCCACGAGAGTGCGCTGTTTTTCAAGGTCGATGCGATATTGCATGGCGTTGCGGCGCGAAAGGTCTAAAAGTTTCAGCTTGTCGCCACGTTGCGGCACGGTAACATCCACATTCTCAATGGCATAATCCAACTTTACGGGAACGATGATTTCCGAAGCCAGCTTGTCGAACTGCTGTCGCAACTCGGTGATAGCCAGCAACAAAAGCTCTTCGGCAGTTTCTTCCAAGCGGCGTTTCATCTCAAACGAATGACTTTGCACCACTGCGCCATCAACCACCTTCATGAAATTGACATAGAACGCTTCGCCGTCATCGACGAAGGAATACACTTCCACGTTGTGAATCGTTGCGCTGACCACCGTTGAGCGGCTGCGATATTCCTCCAAGAGGTCAAATTTTACCTTGATTTCTTGGGCTTCCTCAAACTCCATGCGCGAGGCGTGGTCCATCATTTGGGCTTTCAGTTCGCGCAACACGCTGCCCATGTTGCCCTTGATGATTTCTCGGATTTCTGAAATCATGGCGTTGTAGTCGGCCTTGGAAATCAGGCCTTCACACGGGCCGTTGCACTTGTGGATGTGGTAGTCGAGGCAAACTTTGTACTTCTTTTTCTCCACGCCGAGTTCCGTCAAAGGCGTGCGGCAGGAGCGTATCTTGTAGGCCTGACCGAGCAAATCCAACAAGATATGGGCTGTGCGAACAGAAGGGTAGGGGCCGAAATATTCCGAGCCGTCGTTCACCTTTCTTCGCGTGAGGAAAATGCGCGGAAAAGCCTCTTTTTTGATGCAAATCCAGGGGTAAGTCTTGTCGTCCTTGAGCATGATGTTGTAGCGCGGCTTGTACTGCTTGATCATTGTGTTTTCAAGCAGCAGCGCCTCCGACTCCGAATCGACGATGCTGTATTCGAGGTCGGCGATTTTGCTCACCAGAACGCGCGTCTTGCCCGTTTGTTCCTTGTTGAAATAACTGCTGACGCGGCGTTTCAGGTTTTTGGCCTTGCCGACGTAAATCAATTCGCCTTTTTGGTCGAAATAGCGATAAACGCCGGGCTTGTTGGGTAGCGCAGCGAGTTTTTGTTTCACTATTTCGGGGTGGTCAGTCATGCTTTTTCAAATGGTCCCAGCCTTGCGCCTTAATCGGAATGACATGGTTGTCGGGCGTAATCATCTCGGCAACCCCCATCTTGTCGGTCATGTAGCCGATAACGGTAACGTCAGCCGAAAGGGTCTGAATCTTTTCGTAGTCCTTCTGGTCAATGGTGAAGAGCAGTTCGTAATCCTCGCCGCCGCTCAGAGCCGCCACCGAAGGCACAATCTGGAACGCCTTAGCCATGCGGTCGGTGGTCGGGTCGATGGGGATTTTCTCTTCATAAAGTTGGCAGCCTACCTTGGATTCCTTGCAGAGGTGCAGGATTTCAGAAGCCAAGCCATCTGAAATGTCAATCATCGAAGTTGGCTTGATGCCTAAAGTCTTGAATTGTTCCACGATGTCTTTTCGAGCTTCGGGTTTGAGTTGGCGTTCCAGCACATACTCCATGCCTTTCAGCTGTGGCTGCATGTTCGGATTGGAGAGGAACTCCACCTTCTCGCGTTCGAGAATGAGCAGACCAATGTAGGCACCACCCAAATCGCCCGTCACACAAAGCAGGTCGTTTTTCTTCGCGCCGCTGCGATAGACGATGTCTTCCTCTTTGGCCATGCCGACGACCGTGATGGAGATGACTAAGCCCGTCTTGCTGCTCGTGGTGTCGCCGCCCACCATATCCACATTATAGCGTTCGCAAGCCAAACGGATGCCGGAATACAGTTCTTCCAACGCCTCGGTGGAAAAGCGGTTCGAAACGCCCAATCCAACCACAATCTGCGTCGGGGTGCCGTTCATGGCGTAAATGTCTGAGAAATTGCTGACGGCGGCCTTATAGCCGAGGTGCTTCAGTGGGCAGTAAGTCATGTCGAAATGGATGCCCTCGATGAGCATATCGACGGAAACGAGCGTGCGATAGCCTTCATGGTTGATGACGGCGGCATCGTCGCCCACGCCTTTCAGCGAGGAGGCGTTGCGCAAAGGGAAATCCGTTGTCAGATGGTCGATAAGGCCAAACTCGCCGAGTTCGTCCAGTTCAGTGCGGGTGATGTTCTGTTCTTCCATACCTTATTAATTAGGCTGCAAAAGTAAGGCTTTTTGTTCAAAAAAGTTGTATCTTTGCCACCAAATCAAATACACGCACCATGAAGAAATTTGCAGTAATCTTGGCCGGTTGTGGCCGCAAAGATGGCAGCGAAATCAACGAAGCCATCACCCTTTTGCTCTCCATTGAGCAGCATCATTGTGAATATCAGTGCTTTGCGCCCGACCGTCCGCAAACCGAGGTCATCGACCATCTGACCGACAAGCAGACCAAAGAGAAGCGCAACATACTGACCGAGGCCGCTCGCTTGGCCCGAAGCAACGTGCGTCCCGTCGAGGAATTCAAAGCCGAGGACTTTGACGCGCTGCTCTTTAGCGGCGGCTACGGCGTGGCCAAAAACCTCTGCGACTATGCCTACAAAGGCGCGGAGATGGAAGTGCAGCCCGACGTTGCCCGCGCCATCCTCGAAATGCACGAGGCCAAGAAACCCATCGGCGGAATGTGCATTGCGCCGGTGATGTTCGCCAAGCTGATTCCCGACGTGTGCGTCACCTTGGGCAACGAAAGCACACCCGATGCCGACAACATTTACAAAATGGGTGCTCAGCACGTGCAGACGGAAAACGGCGATGTGTGCGCCGACAACGCTGAATTGGTCTTCACTACGCCGGCCTACATGCTCGATGCCACGCTGAAGGATGTTTACGACGGCGCCTACAACTTGGTGGGAACAATAGTAGATTATTTAGATGGAAAATAACTTAATTCAATAACTTAAACCTAATTCTTTTGAAAAAATTGTTTTTAGTTCTGGTAATAGCTATGATGGCTATTCCTTCCTTTGCGCAAAATGGATCTCCTCGTTGTCAAGGTTTCTTTATCCGCCCAAGTCTTTATGGTGGCGTTTTTGTGGATGCTGGTTATCAATTCAATCCGTATATCCAAGCCTCTGCGGGTGGAGGTATTTCACTTGTTATGGCAAACGGCTCCTTAGTTGATAGTTACCCTGCATACATCGCTCATGGAGGAGTCCGTGCTTACACCAGCAGAAACAAATGGGCTGGTATGTTTGATTATCATGCAGGCTATCACAACTTTCGGGGTCGTGATTATATCAGACAGTCGCTTGTGGGAGGAGCAAGTTTCGATAATTTGGATTTTGGCGGAGGACTATTTTTGATACATAATACATCTGGTGACTATGTCTATGGCTTGTTGGTTACTGTAGGATGGAACTTCCGCTTCTGTAGATAACCTCGCACCAATGTGAAGATTTGCACATCTACTAAAACAAGAAGCGTCCGATTCGGTGAATCGGACGCTTCTTCTTGTTGAGGCTTACCAAGCGAATAGCGGGTAGTCCTTCATCAGCTTGTTCACCTCGGCGCGGACGGCGGCAATCTTGGCCTCCGAAGCGGTCTTGGTCTCGGGGTTGATATCGCTGATGACGTCGTCGATCAAATCAACGATGACGGCCATCTTGTCTTGCTTCAGGCCACGGGTGGTGATGGCGGGCGTGCCGACGCGCAGACCAGAGGTCAGGAACGGCGAGCGCGTGTCGAAGGGCACCATGTTCTTGTTCACGGTGATGTCGGCCAAAACGAGGGTGTTTTCCACCATCTTACCGGTGATTTCCGGGAACTTGCCACGCAGGTCGATGAGCATGGAGTGGTTGTCGGTGCCACCGCTGATGACATCGTAGCCCTTGTCCATGAACGCTCTGGCCATGAAGGCGGCGTTCTTTCTCACCTGTTGGATGTATTCCATGTACTCGTCGCTGAGGGCTTCGCCGAAGGCAACAGCCTTGGAGGCGATGACGTGCTCGAGCGGACCGCCTTGGATGCCTGGGAACACGGCGCTGTTAATCAAAGCGGACATCATCTTCACTTCGCCCTTCGGGGTGGTGCGGCCACGCGGGTCTTCGAAATCGTTACGCATGAGGATCAAGCCGCCACGGGGACCGCGCAGGGTCTTGTGGGTGGTGGTGGTGATGATGTGGCAGTACTCCAACGGGTCGTTGAGCAAACCTTTGGCTATCAAGCCGGCGGGGTGACTGATGTCGGCCATGAGGACGGCACCCACTTGGTCGGCGATGGCGCGCATGCGCTTATAGTCCCAGTCGCGGCTGTAGGCCGAAGCACCGGCAACGATGAGGCGGGGCTTGCACTCGAGGGCAATCTTCTCCATTTCGTCGTAATCGACGCGGCCGGTTTCCTTGGCCACATGGTAGGCGACGGGCTTGTAGAGCATACCCGAAGCATTGACCGGGCTGCCGTGCGAGAGGTGACCACCGTGCGAGAGGTCGAGGCCCATGAAGGTGTCGCCGGGTTCAAGCAGTGCTTGCATCACGGCCATGTTGGCCTGTGCGCCCGAGTGGGGCTGCACATTAGCGAAGGTGGCGTTGAACAGCTGGCAGGCGCGGTCGATGGCGATTTGCTCGCTCTGGTCCACGATTTGGCAGCCGCCGTAGTAACGCTTGCCGGGATAACCCTCAGCGTATTTGTTGGTCATGACAGAACCCATGGCCTCCAGAACTTGCTCACTGACAAAGTTTTCCGAAGCGATGAGCTCGATTCCGTGCATCTGACGCTCTTTCTCTTGGCGAATCAGATCAAAGATTTTTTCGTCTCTTTTCATGTGTTGATTATTGTTGATTGTTTAGTTGTTTAATCGTTGAGGTTGCAAAGTTGCGAAAAATTTGTGAGTTGGAAAACAAAATGCAGCTAATTTTTGAAGTGCTGCTTTTTTGTTAGGCATTAGCCCCCTCCAACTCAAGGCGAATAATCTCCCAAAACATCCCCATGCCCACTTCCAAAATGTCATCGGGGAAGTCGAATTCGGGATTGTGCAGGGCGGGCTGTTCGGTGCTGGAGCCGAGGCCGAAAAAGCCTATCGGGCAGACAGTTTCGAACCTTCCGAAGTCCTCCGACCAGCGGAAAGGCTCGTTCAAGTGGGTGAGGTTGAGTTCAAGATTCTTTGCGGCTTGTTCAATGGTTTTCACGCAGTTAGGGTCGCTATTGGTGGCGGAAAAGGCCTCGTGTTCGGAGAAGTTGAAGTCAAAAAGGTGGTCTTTGGACTTGGCGCGACAAAGTTCGATGATTTGTGTGGCCATCAGTTGGAGGTTGCGGTCGTCATGGCTGCGCAAGGTGAGCCAAATCTCGGCATGGCCAGGTGCGACGCCGAAGGTTTCCTCGCCCAAAATGGCGTGCGTGATGACGAAAGTCGTCAGCGGCTTCACGGCTTTCAGTTGTTCGCGTTTCTTTTCCAATTGGTGGATGAGCAAGGCCAACAGTTCCGAAGGGCTGTGTCCTGTTTCGGGCTGCGAGGCGTGTGCCGTGCGACCATCAAAGGTCATTTTTAAGCCAAACGATGCCGCTGCAAAGCAGCCTTCTTTGACTAAGATTTGTCCTTTCTCGAAGCTGGGCAGGTTATGCAATCCGTAGGCCACATCGGGCTTGATTTGGGCAAATTGTGGGTCGTTGAGGATGGCTTGCGCGCCATGTCCTGTTTCTTCGGCGGGCTGGAAAAGCAGCACCACTTCGCCTTGGTCGGGGCGTTGCTCGCCGAGCCATTGCGCCAAGCCGCAAAGGATGGTGGCATGGCCATCGTGGCCGCATTTGTGCGAAATGCCTTGGTTCTGAGAACGATAAGGCAAGTCGTTAGGTTCTGGAATGTGCAGCGCGTCGATGTCGCCACGGATGAGGATGCGCTTGCCGGGTTTTGCACCTTTAAATATAGCGGCCAAACCGTAGCCGCCGATTTTCTCTATTAACAGGTCGGGGCGGGTTTGCTTTACCCATTCGTTTAAGATTCTGTTAGTCAGGACTTCTTGCCCCGAAAGTTCGGGGTGCGCGTGGAGGATATGCCGCAGTTCGATAAGGTTTTGCATGGCTCGAAATGGTTTGACGGGCAAAGGTATGGTTTTTTCATCAACGGTGGTCTTGTCAGTTCAAAGAATTGTATTATCTTTGCCCGCAAATTTCGACGGACAATGCAAAATGTACTGTATCCCCTAAAATTCAAGCCCATCTTCAAAGATAAGATATGGGGCGGACGCAAAATCAAGGAGCAACTGGGCATGGACTATGGCCCATTGCCCAATTGCGGCGAGGCGTGGCTGCTGTCGGGCCTATGGGACGAACAGAGCCAAGTGGCCAATGGCGACTTCGAGGGCGACGAAATCAACGACCTCGTGGAAACTTTCATGGGCGACTTGGTAGGGGAGAGCGTGTTCGACAAATACGGCGAGCAGTTCCCGCTGTTGCTGAAAATCATCGATGCCAACGACTGGCTGTCGGTGCAGGTGCATCCAGACGACGAACTGGCCGAAAAACGTGAAATCGGCTACGGCAAGACAGAGATGTGGTATGTGATGCAGGCCGACCAAGACGCGGAACTCGTCATGGGCTTCAACCGCGAAATGAGTCGGGAAGATTATGCCAATGTGTTGAAAAATAATGCTTTGCAGCAGGTTTTGAACCGTGAAAAGGTCGCAAAAAATGATGTTTTCTTCATTCCTGCCGGGCGTGTTCACGCACTCGGTCCGGGAATCATGGTGGCCGAAATCCAACAAACGAGCGACACGACCTACCGCATCTACGACTGGGACCGCATCGATGTGGCGGGGATGCCGCGCGAGCTGCACGTTGCCCAATCCGTTGAGGCCATCGACGGAAGAATGCCCGAAAGCTACAGAACCGAGGTGGCCGATGTGATGAACAAGACCGTCCCCGTCGTTGATTGTCAGTACTTTGCGACCAACTTGCTCCAACTTCAAGGCGAGATGCAAAAGGACTACAGCAACCTCGATTCTTTCGTGATTTTAATGCCTTTGGAAGGAAAATTTTCACTAACGTGGGAGAATGGCGCGGTTTTTGTAAAACAAGGTGAATGTATCCTGATTCCGAATCTCATCAAGAAAGTGAGCATCAGGGCGGAAGAGTATTGTAAGCTTTTGGAGGTGTATTGCCAAATTGAAGAGAAGTAGGAAGTATGAGGTAGGAGGTAGGAAGTAGGAGGTAGGAGGTAGGAGGTAGGGACGCAATGCTTGCGTCCGATATCTTGAAATTAGAAATTATAACTCTTTGAATATTAAATCTTTAAATCAATTATTACAATGAAAAAACTAATGACAATTCTGCTGATGGCCTTGATGGTGACGGGCCTTCACGCGCAATCGAAATCGGACCTTCCGAATGTTACTGTAAAAGACTTGAACGGCAAGGACGTGAACATCGCCAAACTGACGAACAACGGCAAACCTATCGTACTGACTTTCTGGGCCACTTGGTGCGGTCCCTGCATCAAGGAGCACAACGCCCTGAACGACGTTTACACCGACTGGCAAGATGAAACTGGTGTGAAGATTTACGCCGTCAGCATCGACGACTCGCGCTCCACGGCGAAGGTGAAACCCACCGTGGAAGGCAAAGGTTGGGATTTCAACATCCTGCTTGACGTGAACAGCGACCTCAAGCGCGCCATGAACGTGAGCAACCCGCCGCACACCTTCCTCTTCGATGGCAATGGCAAACTGGTGTGGCAACACACGGGCTACGTTGAAGGCGGCGAAGACGAATTGTATGAAGAGATTCTGAAAGTCGCGAAGAAGAAAAAGTAATGCGGAATGCTGAATTCGGAATTCGGAATAAGCCTACCGAAGGCAATTATTCCGCATTCCGTATTCCGCATTCATAATTCTATCATTTATGCGAAAATATATACTTATTACCGTTGCACTCGCCCTGATTAGTTTTGGAGCGAATGCTCAGTCGTTCCTTGAAAACAGCCAAGTGAACGGCAGCTTCCAGACCGACGTACAATATTACATGCTTGACGAGGGCATCGGTATCACCGACCTCAACGGCAAGAAATTGGGTATCAACGGTTTCGGAAAGGTGAATTACACGAATGGCAACTTCTCGGCGGGCATCCGTTTCGAGGCTTTCTTGCCCGAAATGAACGGTTTCCGTCAAGAGCTGAACGGCGTGGGCTTGGCCAATTTCTTCGCCACCTACGACAACGGCTTTATCGGCATGACCGTGGGCGACATCTACGACCAATTCGGTAGCGGCCTTGTTTTCCGCACATACGAGGAATGGTCGCTCGGCATGGACAACGCTCTGCGCGGTGCGAGAGTGGTGATTCGTCCCGCCAAAGGTTTGACCTTCAAAGGTGTGTATGGTCGTCAGCGCTACTTTTGGGCACCTTATTTGGAGCGCGACTTCGCCACCGACGACTATCGCGGCATCGTGCGCGGCATGGATGCAGAATGGGACTTGAACCAGAGCATTCCCGCAATGAACGAGTCGAAGTTCAGGATGAGCCTTGGCGGTAGCTTCGTCAGCAAGAAGCAATACGACCAAAGCCTGTTCTACTACATCCCCGAAAACGTGGGCGCGGCGGCTGGTCGCATCAACCTCGGCTACGGCAATTGGGCTTTCAGCACCGAATACGCCTACAAGATCAACGACCCATCGGCCATCAACAATTTCATCTATAAAGAAGGCCAAGCCTTGATGTCGTCGTTGAGCTACTCACAAAAGGGCTTCGGTGCGGTTTTGCAGGTGAAACGTACTGACAATATGAGCTTTAAGTCGATGTACACGGGCAAGCAAAACGACCTCGACATCAACTTCATCCCACCTATTAATTATACGCACACCCACAGCCTGCCGTCGATGTACACCTATTCGACCCAGCCCAACGGCGAGATGGCGGCGCAACTGCAAATCAACTATACCATCCCGAAAGGCACCGCACTCGGCGGAAAATACGGCACCAAGCTCGCTTTCAACATGAGCCAAGTGAACGACATTGTGCGCGACTCCGTCATGGACAACGGCCAACTGGTCATCAACAAGCCAGGTTCGTTGGGCTATGCGTCAAACTTCTTTGCCGTCAGCGACCACCGCTTCTTCCGCGACATCAACTTTGAAATCGATAAGAAAATCAGCAAGGACTGGCACATCACGGCGCAATACATCAACCTGTATTACGACATCGAAACCATCGAAGGACATGCGGGCGCGCCCGTTGTGCAGGCCAACATCGGCTTCTTGGATGTAACCTACAAAATCAACAAGAAACAGAGCCTTCGCCTAGAGCTTCAAGGACTTTGGGAGAACGAAGTCCGCGCAGGCTACGAGTATGAGGAGAGCGAGAAAAAGGACTTCCAGAAACGCGGCGACTGGGCGGCGGCTTTGCTGGAATACACCATCAGCCCCCATTGGTCGTTCTCCATCGCCGACAAGTGGAACTATGGCAATCCTGTTGAGGAATACCGCGACCATTACTTCACTGGCACGGTCAGCTATGTCCACGAGGCCACCCGCGTCATGCTGAGCGCAGGTCGCCAGAGCGAAGGCGTGGTGTGTGTTGGCGGCGTGTGCCGCACGGTGCCTGCCTCAAGCGGCGTAACATTGACAGTTTCAACTTCATTCTAAACGATTAATTATGAACAAGTTATTTTCAATATTTGCATTTTCCGCCCTGCTATTGGTTGTAGTGGGCTGCGACAAAATCGACATCAACAACACGCACAAGCCCATCGCGCCGACATCGGGCGGCAAGACCGTGCTCATCAAAGACTTCACGGGCGCTCGTTGCGTCAATTGCCCCGAGGCAGCGGACTATGCCCACGAACTTCAGCACCGATTGGGCGAAGACCGTATCTTCATCCTGAGTGTTCATGCGGGTTACTTGGCTCAGTCTATTGGCAGTTTTCCCAATTTCCTTACAGAGGAAGGCACCGCTTGGTATAACAACCAAGATTCCAACCCCTTGTTTGCTGTTGATCATGTGGCTTTGACGGAGGGTAACACACTCAATGTTGAGCAAATCGACACGCCGGTCGCCGATGCATTGGCCGAGCCGCAACTGTTTGACATCGCCATTGAAAATACCTACGACGAAGTCTCCCGTCGTTTGAACGTGAAGAGCTCTTTCAACGCCATGGGTGACGGAGAGGGCTTGTATTATGCCACGGCCTGTTTGGTCGAAGACAGCATTGTTGGCTGGCAAACCATTCCGGGCGGTGTGAACAAGGATTATGTGTTCCGCAATGTGTTTCGTGGCACACTCAACGGTGCCGACGGTGAACTCGTTTCCAATAGTAACTTCCATTATAATGATACCTTCACCACCACCCACAGCATGGTGCTGGATTCCACCTTCAACGCCGACCAATGCTACATCTTGACCTACCTCTATAACAAAGAGAACGGCAAGATTGTGCAAACGGCGATGGAAAAAGTCAAGTAATCTGATAATGAAGGTCCTATGGTCTTCAATTCGATAGAGTTCGTCATCTTCCTGCCTATTGTGGTGGCATTGTTCTATTTACTACCACAACGGGCGCGATGGCTCATGCTGCTGACCGCAAGCTGCGTGTTCTACATGTGGTTTGTGCCCAAGTATATCCTCATTTTGCTCGTTACCATCATCATCGACTATTCGGCGGGCATTTTGATAGAAAAGCATGAAAACGAACCCAAGAAGAAAAAGACCTACCTTGTCATCAGCGTGGTTTCAACCTTGCTGATATTGTTTATTTTTAAGTATTTAGGCTTTATTAACGACAATTTTGTGTGGCTGTGCCAAAAGCTCGGATTGGATGTGCGCACCACGGTGAACATCATCCTTCCCATCGGTTTGTCGTTCCACACCTTCCAGAGCATGAGCTATGTGATAGAGGTGTATCGTGGTCACCAAAAGGCGGAGCGGCACTTCGGCTACTACTCGCTCTATGTGATGTTTTTCCCGCAATTGGTCACTGGCCCGATTGAGCGACCAGGAAGCCTTTTGCGTCAGTTGCACGAGCACAAGGACTTTCGTTACGAGAACATTTCCAAAGGTATGCGGCTCATCTTGTTCGGCCTATTCATCAAGATGGTGGTCGCCGACCATTTGGGTGCCTATGTTGATGAGGTTTATGCCAATCCGTCGGAATATAATTCGTGGAGCGTGATGCTGGCCATGGCCTTCTATAGTTTCCAGATTTATTGCGACTTTTTCGGCTATTCCACCATCGCTCTCGGTAGTGCGAAACTGATGGGTTTCGACATTAGCGACAATTTTCGCACGCCTTATTTAGCCAAAAGCATTGGCGAGTTTTGGCACCGTTGGCACATCTCGCTCTCCACTTGGTTCCGCGACTACGTTTACATTCCTTTGGGCGGCAGTCGCGTCAAATTTGGGCGTTGGGCGTTCAATATCTTGGTCGTCTTTGTGTTGAGCGGTATCTGGCACGGCGCGGCCTGGACCTTCCTCTTTTGGGGATTTGCACACGGCCTGCTGCACATCATTGAGAAAGCCATGAATCAGCGGTTTCCGTCAATTGAGCCTCAATCCAAGTGGTTGAGTGTCAGCCTCGACCTGTTGCGTATGGCCAAAACCTTTGTGTTAGTCACGCTGTTTTGGGTGATGTTCCGCGCCACCGATTTCGCCAACATGCGCGATATTTTCGCGGCGGCGGTCAGCAATTTCGGCGGTGGACAAACTTTGGCCGTCAAGCCGGAAGTCTGGCTCTATCTTGGCCTGTTCATCCTCTCCGACTTGCTGTTGTTCAACGACCGTTTCGACACTTGGTGCGAAACCAAACCTTTGGTTGTCAGGTGGTTGATATATGCCTTGCTTATCTTCTTGGTGATTGCTTGTTCGAGTGTTAATAGTTTCCCGTTCATCTATTTCCAGTTCTGACCATGAAAAAGTTGTTGATTCGCATATTGGTTTTGGCAGCCCTGCTCTTCGTGATGAACTGGGTTTATTCCAAGTGGTTTTACGAGAAGGACTTGCAGGAACATTCCGACATGGTGAACCTGCCTCGTCAAGTGGTGGCCGACAGTTGCCGCATCGTCTATTTGGGCGAGTCGTCGAACCGCACTTACGGCTGGGCCGAGAGCGACCAAAGGAAAATCAGCGAGATGGTGGGTGATTATTTCCCGAGTGTTCTTTGTGGTGACATGACCAAAAATGCATCACACGCTGAAATCTATTACAACATGCTGAAACTCATTCCGAAAACCTCATCGGTGGAAACGGTCGTGGTTACGATGAACCTACGCTCCTTTGATGCGGGATGGATATATTCAAGGCTCGAAACCCCGTTGAAGAAACAGTTAGTGCTGGTGCAGGATTATCCTCCATTGGTAAACCGTTTTTTGTTGGCTTTCAAGGCCTATCCGATACGTAGCGATGCAGAATGGGATCAATTGGCCCTAAAGCATCGGAAAAAGGAATCGTTACAGTTTCCTTTTGAATCAGAATGGAATAATGCCTATCAATGGGATTCGGCGATGGCTTGGCGCGGCTTGATGGATTCGCAGGGGCAGCGCGACGATGCGATGACGGAATTGGCTTGCCATTATATCAAGGCTTACGCTTTCCAAATCCACGACGACAACCCGCGCATCAAGGATTTCGACGACATTGTCAGCTTGTGCCACGAAAGAGGTTGGAATCTGGTCTTTAACCTTATGCCCGAAAATGTGGACAAGGCTAATGAGTTGGTGGGCAAGGACTTGCTTTACCTGATGAAAACAAACCGCGACTATTTGGTGAATCGCTATGGCGGTTTGGAGCATGTCGCCGTTGCAGACAATTTGAACCTCGTCCGTGATGTGAATTTCATTGACCAGAATTGGACTACGGAGCATTATTATGCTGAAGGACGGCATTTTGTGGCCCGTCAAGTGGCACTTGCATTGAAATCGTTTTATCCTTCTGACTTTTTTGACCCACAAACGGTGAATCTCGACGAAGGGCATTACCTTTTCAGCAATACGACCACCATCGACAACACTTTTCCTTATAGCGATGGCTTGCAACTGTCTTCCGAAGCTCTTCAACCCGATTGGGACCGTGTGAATGTGGAGTTTAAGGCCTGTCGGAAAACGGATTCCGATAAAATGATGCTCGTGGTGCAATGGTATGACGGCGAGGGAAACAGCGATGCAAATTATTATCGAGTCAAGGAAAGTCAAATCCCTGTTGGGAAATGGGAATTTGCCACCTTCTCGCTGCCTGTCGATTCGGTGCTTCGTTCGTCACAGTATTTTAAGATTTTCGTTTACAATCCTTCTGATTCACCAGTTCAAGTGAAGGATTTGGACATCTCGTTCCGTCCGGCTTACATGAAGCCAGGAGTGAAAGGGGAGAAGGAGCGTTAAGGACTTACATCCAGCACAATAAGTTTTTGGTTTTCCACCCGAAATTTCACTTCCATTCCGCCGAAAGCCATGCCATAAACCCTTTCTGGGTCGTCTTGGTATTGCGGTCGTGGGTCGTGGGCGAGGACAGAAACCAAACTTTCCCTTTTCTCTGGCGCGACTTTTGCCAGCAAATTCTCCGAAAAATCCACTTCCAAAAGGTATTCTGATGGTTTTGAGGCAAATCCGCTGACGGCTTCGGGATGACTATCGGTGTAAGCGATGTAAGGTTTGATGTCATAAATCGGGGTGCCGTTCATCAAATCTGCGCCCGAAACATACAATACGGGGCCTAATTTCGGATCGATTTCAACTTTTTCCAACTTTACTGACGAAAGCCCAATGGGATTGGGTCGGAATGGCGAGCGCGTGGCGAACACGCCCTTGCGCATGTTGCCGCCCAAACGTGGCGGTCTGACCGTCGGCGACCAACCTTCGCGCACGGCCTCCGAAAACGCCCAAACTATCCAAATGTGCGAAAATTCCTCCAAACCGCGCACAGCCTCCGCGATGCGGTATTCTGGTTCGAACACGATGCGCCCTTGCAATGTGGCAATGATGCCGCTCTGCCTCGGAACGCCGAACTTGGTCGGGAAATCGGTTTCTATGTGGGCGATGGTTTTCAACTGTTTGATTTTTGGGGCAGGGATTCCGCTTCGCTTCATCGCCTGCCTAAGTTCCTTCGTCCCTACGGGACTCAACTAAGTACAAACTGCATTGTGCTGCGGCTACTTTGCTTGACAAGGATTTTTCGGCCTTTGATGAAGTCGTTTTCCAAACCGTCTTGGTAATGGCGGATGGTGAACAGTTGCAGGCCGTCGTTGTATTTGATGCTGAACGTGTCGTTGAGGCAAGCCATCAGATGCTTCAGCTTGGCTTTGTCGCTGTCGAAGCAGAACGAGAGCATTAAGGCGGAGGTTTGGATCATGTTGGCGTGGAGGTTCAGTTCGTCGCAAGCGGCGAAGAGGGTCTTCAGGTTGCGCTCGTCCATAAACGAATAGTCGCGGGGCGAGATGGACACCAGCATTTGGTTGTCCTTGACGATATACGAAGGGATGTTCTCATCGTTTTTCTGCTTTGTGCCGTCGATGACGGTTGGCTCGTGGTCGGGATTCAAAAACGACTGCACTTTTAGCGTTATTCCCTTGTTTTGCAGCGGCTTGATGGTCTTGGGATGGATGATGGTGGCACCGTAAAAGGCCAGTTCGATGGCTTCGGAGTAGGGGATATGTGGCAGTTGAACCGTGTCGGCGAAGCGTTTCGGATCGGCGTTGAGCAAGCCGTCCACGTCTTTCCATATCGTAACTTCTTCAGCATCAAGACAATTGGCGAATATGGCTGCGGTGAAGTCGGAACCTTCGCGCCCGAGAGTGACGCTGTGTTTGCCATCAGCGGTGCCGCCAATGAAGCCTTGCGTCAGGCATACGATGCCCCGAATATGCTCATCGTTCAGTTTGCTGATTTTCAGCCGTGTTTCGTCCCAATCGGGATTGGCTGCGCGATAATGGGTGTTGTCTTCGGCGATGACATATTTTCGGGCATCGAGCCAGCGCGTGGGGATGTCGCGTTTGCTCAAGTATTCGTGGATGATGCTGGTCGAAATCAGCTCTCCGTAGCACACGGTCTGGTCGTATTGGTAGTCGTAGGGTGTGTCGGTTTTTTGCAGTTTCTCCCAAAGTTCGATGAACAGGCTAGCAATATTTTCGTCAAATAGAGGGTTGGTGTCGTCGTTGAAAAGCCCTTGGATGATGCCGTCGTGGTAGGCAATAACCTCATGCAAAGCCTCCATGCCGAGTTTGCCTTCATGTTCGCGGAAATCGGCCAAAATCTTTTCCAACAGATTAGTCGTTTTGCCCATGGCGGAAACCACCAATAGAATATCCTCGTCCTTATGCTGGCCCACGATGTCGGCCAAATTGCGTACGGCATCGGCATCCTTCACCGAGGCGCCTCCGAATTTATAGATTTTTTGAATCATTCTTTCCTTTGGTTTGATGATGCAAAGGTAAAAAAAATGTAGAAACGTAGCGCGCTACGTTTCTACAAAACCATTCATAAAATCTTGATGAATTAGTACTTCATCATCTCGATGAGATCGACCATGCGGTTGGAATAACCCCATTCGTTGTCATACCACGACATGATTTTCACCATCTTGCCCATCACCATGGTGCTTTCGGCATCGAAGATGGAGCTGTGCGGGTTGTGGATGACATCGACGCTCACAATCGGGTCCTCGGTATATTCCAGAACACCCTTCATTGGGCCTTCGGCGGCTTCTTTCATGGCGGCGTTGATTTCTTCCTTCGTGGCTTCGGTCTTCAGGGTGCAGACGAGGTCCACCAACGAACCGGTCGGCGTAGGAACGCGGACGGCGATACCATCAAGCTTGCCGTTCAGTTCGGGGATGACGATACCCACGGCCTTGGCGGCGCCAGTGGTGGTCGGGATTTGCGACATAGCGGCGCTACGGGCACGGCGCAAATCGCTGTGCGGACCGTCGAGGATGACTTGGTCGTTGGTGTAGCTGTGGATGGTGGTGATGTAGCCCTGCTCGATACCGAAACGGTCGTTAAGCACCTTGGCAACGGGAGCCAAACAGTTGGTGGTGCAGGAGGCGTTGCTCACACATTCCACGTCGTCGGTGAGGTCGTTGTTGTTCACGCCCACCACGACTGTGGCGTCGATGGCATCCTTCGAGGGGGCAGAAAGAATGACCTTCTTGGCACCGTTTTTCAGATGGTCGCCATAGCCGCCCTTGCTGCTTTCCTTCGAGCGGAACACGCCCGTCGATTCAACCACCACATCGGGGGTCTTGCCCCACTTGATGTTCAGCGGAGCGCGCTCGGCCGTGACAGGGATGCGCACGCCATTGACAATCAGCGCGGTTTCGTCATATTCCACGGTGCCGGGGAACTTGCCCTGCGTGGAGTCGTATTTCAACAGGTGGGCCAGCACTTTGGTGCTCGTCAGGTCGTTGACGCCCACGATTTCCAAATTCGGACGTTCGCAAATGATGCGGAACACGTTGCGGCCAATGCGGCCGAAACCATTGATACCTACTTTAATTTTTTCCATTTAGTTATAAATTTATGATTCTTAATTAATTACATTCAATTTTGACCATAATAACCCCACAAAGTTAGACATTTTTATGTTGCCCTCGCAGTTCTTCTGTCAAAAAAGCGTAGATGTATGCTGGACTTTGCAGATACAGGCCGGTTTTCCTGTCTTTCAGTTTTTCAAAAGTTTTAGAACTATACACCTTTTCAAAAGCCTCGGACAAGGGCAATTGGTAATCCTCCTGTAAGAATGATACCAACGCTTCTACATCACAATCCATCACAAATTGAAACTCGTTTTCGTTCATAATCTCTTCAAATGTTGTATTGCCTTTTCGGTACAAAAGCAATATTGGTTGTTCAACTTCTTGTATTTCATTTCTCTGACCAATTGCTTTAAGGTGATGATGTTTTGAAGGTAACGGTTGATTTGATACACAACGCCATCATCGGCAATCGGCCCAATAACAAGGTCGTATTCATGGCATCCTTGTTGCTTTCTGTCTCGATTTTTTACGATAAATTCCGCCCATGCCACAGAGACGCCATCAAAAAGCAATACGTGCAAGTCATGGGTGTTTTCGTCCCATTCGTATTTTTGGACGATTGGTGAGCCTCCTTCGTTGAAATTACATCTACGCTGGGCCATTTCGATGGCTTGGCTTTCGATGGAAGTCAAATAAAACCCTTTCCCGAAGTCCTTGTTTGGCTTGCATTTTGACAAGTCGATGCTGTCAAACGGAATGTTCGTGCCATGAAATAGTATCATTCCAAAGTCCCTCCGTGGCGTTTGCAGTATGAAATCAAATCATCGATGGTGTCATCAATGGGCATCAGATGCTCGGCTTGATAGTTTTTGTCCAACAATTCCAATCCACCGTGAAGATAAAGGTAACGGCAAGCCCATTTAGGCTCCAATCCCAACCTGCGGCCAAACTCGACAATGCAGCAATTTATGTATCTGATGACATCCATAGGATTTTTTTGCAAAAATAACTATTTCTCGAAGAACAAACGCTGTTTTTGAAAAATTTCCTGTTTTATCCTCCTGTCCGCGACATTTTTCTATCCGCTCTGTACTAAATGAAATCTTTTTCCGTTGAGGAGAGGAACGATACCAATAGATTAAAATAAAGTGTATGTGGAAGATTTCTCATCAATCCAAGGTTTTGTTTTTATGGCTGCTGTCGCTGTTTTTGCCTTTGGGCGTGGCGATGGCGCAAAATCCCTCAAAATCGCATACTATTAGCGGTTATGTTACCGACGGCAAAAGCCAAGAAACGCTCATAGGTGCGTCGGTATATGAAGCATCCACCATGAAGGGGACTGTGACCAACAATTTCGGGTATTATACCCTGAAACTGGGCGAAGGACAGGTGAAGATGAAAGCTTCGTTTGTTGGCTTTGCGCCTTACGAGGCGGTTTTCAACCTGAAAAACGACACAATCATAAACATTGCTTTGTCGCAGTCGAACCAGTTGGACGAGGTGACCGTGACTGCAAGAGCGATGGAAAACAACGTGAAAGGCGCCCAAATGAGCACTATCGAGCTGCCCGTGACGCAGCTGAAGAAGGTGCCAGCCCTATTCGGCGAAACTGACGTCATCAAGGCACTGCAACTGTTGCCCGGTGTGCAAAGCGGCACTGAAGGTTCGGCGGGAATGTATGTGCGCGGTGGCGGCCCTGACGAAAACTTGATTCTGTTGGATGGCGTTCCGCTCTATAACGTAAACCATGCGGCGGGTTTTTTCTCGGCCTTCAATTCAGACGCCATCAAAAATGTCACCTTATACAAAGGCAACTTCCCGGCGCGTTTTGGAGGACGCCTCTCGTCGGTGGTGGATGTGCACATGAAGGACGGCGACATGCACGAGTACCACGCCAACCTTAGTTTGGGCCTGATTGCCTCGAAGGTGAACGTCGAAGGACCTATCGTCAAAGGAAAGACCTCGTTCAACCTTTCTTTCAGGCGCACCTATTACGACCTGATTACCGCGCCCTTGGCCAACTATTTGGTGAAACTGGAAACCGCAACAGGGAAAAACTCCGCTTGGGCGGGCTACTATTTTTACGACTTCAACCTGAAGTTGAACCACAAATTCTCCGACAAGGACCGCCTTTTCCTCAGCATCTATTCGGGCGACGACAAGGTGTATGCCCGAATGAAATACAAGGGTGAATATGAAACTGATTACGGTACGAGCAGTGACTTGGAGAAACTGAACCTTGACTGGAAATGGGGCAATCGCATCGCGGCCTTGCGATGGAACCACGTGATTCAGCCCAACCTCTTCATGAATGTCACGGGAGCCTACACCCAATACCGCCATTCGATGGGCGCCGGCTATTCGACCGAATCCATTCGTCCCCAGTCGAGCTATACGGAAAGCATGGACTTGGGCGTGCATTCGGGCATCTACGACATCAGCGCCAAAGCCGACTTCGACTACAAGCCTTTCGAAAACCACGACGTGAAGTTTGGAGCCAACCTCACGCACCACACCTACAGCCCGACAACCACGGCCATTCATCTGAAAGAAACCGAAAACCAGCAGACGGGCTTTGTCTTCGACAGCGTGACCGACGATGCCCGCATCAGAGCATTGGAAACGGACTTGTACATCGAAGACAATTGGGACATCAGCAATTTCTTCAAGCTGAACGCCGGACTGCATTACTCCACCTTCACCGTTGATAAGATGACCTACCACAGCCTCCAGCCCCGACTGAGCGCGAGGGCTTTGGTGACGGAGAACTTCTCATTGAAAGCTGGCTACGCCTACATGAGCCAGTATATCCACCTGCTTTCGAGCAACGCCATCAGTCTGCCCACCGACCTTTGGGTGCCAGTGACGGGCAACATCGTGCCGATGAACGCCCATCAGGTGGCCGTGGGTGCCTTCTACGACTGGAAAGGCTTCGAGTTCTCGGTGGAAGGCTATTACAAGAAGATGAACAATGTGATGGAATACAAGGACGGAGCCTCGTTCTTCTCGCTCGACCAAACCGATTGGCAAGACAAGGTGGTGATGGGCGACGGCTGGTCGTATGGCATCGAGCTGTTTGCACAAAAGCAAGTAGGCAAATTCACGGGATGGGTAGGCTACACTTGGTCGCACACCAACCGCCTTTTCGACCGTCCCGGGCAGGAGCTGAACTTCGGCAAGGTGTTTCCCGCCAAATACGACCGAAGGCACGACCTGAACATTGTTCTGATGTATGAGTTCAACAAGCGCATCGATGTGGGCGCAACATGGATTTACAGCTCCGGAAACTGCGCAACACTTCCGCTGCAAGGGTATCATGGAGTGGATTTGTACAGCAGTCCATATTTCGGTTATTATCAAGGACAACCCACCACTATCAACCACATAGAGAGCCGCAACAACTACCGTTTCAACAGCTATCAAAGGCTCGACTTGGTGGCCAACTTCCACAAGCAGAAAAAGCATTGCGAGCGCATCTTCAGCATCAATATCTACAACGTTTTGTGCCACAACAATCCCTTTGTCGTGTATCCACGCGATGTTGGAGTGTACGATCCTTCTACTGGAGCAACCCATTATAGGAAGAGCCTGCGTCAGATTTGCATATTTCCCATCATCCCGACCTTGAGTTGGCAATACAAATGGTAACATTATGAAACATTTCAAATTATTATCAATCCTAATATTAATGGCCGGACTGACAGCCTGCGAAAAGGTAATTCTGTTCGACGACATCGCCCCCGAACCAATGTTGGTGGTGAATGGCATGCAGCATGTGGGCCAGCCTGCCCGACTGAACGTGGAGAAAAGCTCGTTCTATATCAATGCTGAAGCCGATCTCCGTGTGAAAGACGTGCATGTGAATCTTTATGTGAACGGCGCCTTCAAGGAATCCCTTCATGTGCGTGATTCTATGATTATGGAAACATATTGGACTTGGAGTGTGGAGGAGGGCGAGGTGGCGCATGAACGCCCGCGTTATGCCTTTAATTATTGCGAAGGTGAATATATCCTCTGCGAGGGTGATGTGCTCCGTTTTGAGGTGAGTTCAAGCGAGTTTGACGAGGTAGCGGTGGCCGAAACCACCATTCCCTACCCGCCCAATGTCGTCAGTTTCGATACAATTCAGGTAGTCGATATCGGCATAGTGTATTTCGCTCTTACGCTTGACGACCCCATCGGCGAGGATTATTACAATCTCAACCTCAAGGATGGCTTCGATGTCGGATTCGAGTCAAGCGACCCAGTGTTCGCCGACTTTATGAACATCATACACATAGATGACCTGTTTGGAGGGAGCGAATATCAAGGGAGGCGATGGGGTTACAACATGTTCAACGACTCGTATTTCGACGGAATGCGATACTCCGTCAGCCTGCACACACACGCCTACTATGACCATTCTTACGTGATGGAGGTGTCGAAGGTGGACTACAACCTGTACCAATTCCAGAAATCGTATTCCAATTATGAATACACCGACGACGGATTGTTGGGCTTAGTCACCGAGCCGACTCAAGTGTATTCCAACGTGCAAAACGGCCTGGGCGTGGTTTGCTCGCAGAGCAGTCCAATAACCGTGACAGCCACTTTGCCGGGAGAGGATTAAAATGTCTCCAAACGGAGTGCCTTTTTCTGGAAAATGCGTATTTTTGCAAAATCAAAACAAAATACCGTCAGGTTTTATCATGTCTGAAACCTTCAAATCACAAGCCCTTGAGGCCAATCTGGAGCAAACCAGATACAAAGATATCTTCATCCCTGAAGACCACCAGCAGTTTATTGACCTGTCAGCCAAATACTTCGGCATCAACAAACGCGCCAAGGAGTGTATCACTGAGTACCATCACCCGCTCTCGAACCACACCTTCGTGACCGAGGAACTGCGCAAGATGCTCATGGACGACTTCTGGTTCTACACCCGCGACGACATCCCCGCCGACGCGCTGCACATCCCCTTGGAGATGATGCACAGCCTCCTGAAACCCGAAGTGCCGGCCAAATTACGGCTCAACATCATCATCACACTGATGGAGTTTGCCAATAAGATCATTTCCGAATCGCCAAAACATAGCGAACTTATTTTGCTGGTTTTCAATATCTTAAATGATTCATTTGAAGCCAATAAAGATGTTTACATTTTGGCTACAAAACACGCTGGACGTTATTTGGACAAAGTGGCCTCCGACGAGCGTTTCAAGGCTTCGGCCTGTGACTTGCTTCGAATGATGCTTCAGGAAAACTACCGCTATTGGCAATCGACCTCGCAGGTGGAAAAATGGGTGGAGAGCAAGCGACAATTGCTCACAGAGGAGGAAATCCATACCGTTTGCGACGAAATCGGGAAGCCTTGTTTTGACCATTTGAATGCTGACTTAGCCGCTGCCGATACTTGGGAAAAACTGACTGATTTACCTCATTTCGAGCAGGTTGCGAAACGTTTCACCGAGTCGGCGAAGGTGTTCCCGCATTTCATTACTCAGTTCCATTATGTCTTTTTCCTTCTCCATCTGCCAGGCATGGAGAACCAGCGCGAGCGCCTCATCTGGAACATGGACCGCATGATGCGCAACGCCATCGACGAGATGCCGCAAGACGACCTAATTCCCTTCATCGACACGATTTTCGACCTCGCCGAGGAACTGCGCGGCGACTACATGTCCGCTGTCCTCGATTTCCAACTCACCTTGGGCCTGAAAATCATCGATGTGGACCAAACTGAGATGAAGGAAATCGTCAATTATTTCGAGAAGAAACTCATCGCTTTCGGGTTCGTCACGCCGGGCAACGTGTTTGTCGGCGAGGACTGGCAACTCTCTGTGGATGAGAACCATATCAAGAACATCCGCGTGTGGCTCGAACTCATCGAACACGCCACTACGCCGATGGACAAACTGCTTTCCGCCTTGATTGTGAACCTCAAACTGGGCGGCATTTTCCTTAGCGACACCGACCTCTTCCAGCGCGAAATCACCAAGGTGCTCAACTCCAACATCACGCCTTATTATAAAAAGGTGAAGCAACTTACGCGCATTTTCCCCGTCTATTTCAACGAAATTGGCGCCGAGGGCGAAATCCGCAACGTGACGACCAACATGGACGAAATCTCTGGCCGTCAAGACCGATTGGTGCATTTTCTACGCAAACAGGTACACACCGAGAGTAATAACACGCTGATAGCCTTGACTTTCGATGTGTTCAAGTTCTGGAGCGATGGAGATTTAGAACCTTTGCGTCCCATCCTGCCGAACAACGTTTTCGAGAGCATCGACAAGGAAAGCACATGGTTCGTGCATGTTCATAACCTTGTGCAGACGATGTGCGAAATCTCGTGCCTCAATCCCGAGGATGTGCTGATGCTCTCTCGCGACGACTTCGAGAACCTTATTAAATCCGCTTCTCGCCGCTTGGAATTGGACAAGGAAATCGCCCAGCGCGAACACGCCCGCCTGATGGACATCCGCGACTTATATGCCTATCTCAGAGAGAAATACAGTTTTGAGTCGGTCAATATTTTCAGTTCGCTGCGCAGTTTCCCCTTCATCCCCGACGAGGAAATCAACGAGTTCGAGAAGGTCTATAAGGCCAAGGATTTCGGACAGTCGCTGACGATGATTTACGCTTTCATGGATAAACTCAAAACGGTGATTTTCAACCCCGAACAGAGCGAAGGATGGGAAAACATCTACCACAAGCGGCACATCGCCATCGGCATTCCTTCGATGTACGGCACCTATCGCGAGAACAAGTTTGAGGCCATGGGTTTGACCTTCCGTTTGGAGCGTGTCGCCACACAACTCATGGAAAAGGTGGTGCAGAGCATCAATCTCGAATATATCTCGGAACGCACACTGAATCAGATATATACGATTCTCGAATACTTCCGAAACGGTCTCGAACTCGACGGCATCACCAACCAAAGTTTCAACTCGAAACTCGACATGTTGCGCTACTCACTGACCTCGCGAAGCTTCTCCTTCGGCCAGTATATCAACATTTTCCAGTTCATCGCCGAGGACGTGCGCCGCATCATCATCAAATATTTCTTAAAGTCGTACGAATACCCGCTGAAAATCGTCATCCCGCAACTTTTTGACGCTGAAGGCAAACTCAACGAGCGCGAAACGGCGGCCTTAATCAGCAAGAAGTCCGAGGAATTTCACCGCGACTTGCTCTCCGATGCCTTCCTCATGCAGCCTTTGGACAACTTCATCGGGCGCATTCTCAACTCGTTGCGCACGATGGAAGCCACCCTCGACCCGAAACTCATCAACGACATCATGACCTACAACTCCGAGATGCTGGTTAGCCCGTTTTGGGAAAAAACGCCCAAGATGGACAACCAAGTTTTCATCGGAAACAAGGCCAACAACCTCAAAACGCTGTATCTCATGGGGATGCCGGTGCCTCCGGGTTTCGTCATTACTACCGAGACTTTCCGCCGTAACGAAACCATCAACACCATCCCTGAACTGCGCACGGAAATCCACGGCATGATTCGCAAGCATATTGCTGATTTGGAGCGTATTAGCGGGCGCAAATTCGGCAACCCCGAAGCCCCGCTGCTCGTTTCGGTGCGCTCGGGAACGGCCATATCCATGCCGGGCGCGATGGACACGATTCTCAATGTCGGCTTGAACGATGAACTTGTGGAAGCCATTGGTACAGAGGGCGTTAATTCGTGGTCGGCTTGGGATTCCTACCGCCGTTTGCTCCAAAGTTGGGGCATGGCCAAGGGCATTCACCGCGACGTTTTCGACGAGGAAATCAACCGCTACAAGTCGCGCTACAGCGTGAAGCAAAAGAGCGAGTTCGATGCCGCCAAGATGCGCGAATTGGCCTATGCATACAAACAAATTCTTGAAAATCACGATATTAAATTTGAGCAAGACCCCTTCAAGCAAATCATCGAGTGTGTGAATATGGTCTTCGAGTCGTGGAACTCGCAACGCGCTTTGGCGTATCGTCGTCACCTTGGGATTTCCGAGAATTGGGGCACGGCGGTCATCGTGCAGCAGATGATTTTTGGCAATCTGAGCGAGGTTTCCGGTTCGGGCGTGGTCTTCACCCAGAACCCGCATCGCGAGCGTCCGGGCGTACACCTTTACGGCGACTACACCGTGCGCAGTCAGGGCGAGGACATTGTCGGCGGTTTGGTCAAGCCCTTGCCGATTGGAGAAACGCAGCGCAAGGCGGCCAACCTTGAAGGACCATCGATGCAAACCGCTCTGCCTGAGATATATAAGAAAATTTATTCCATTGCAAAAACGCTCACCGAAGACCTTGGTTACAGCGCACAGGAGATGGAGTTTACCTTCGAGTCAGACCGCCCCGAGGATTTCCACATCTTGCAAATCCGCGACCAAGACCTAAAGTTGGAGAACGAGGTGAACGCCTTCGTGCAAGCCCCTGACGAGATGAAACAAATCGGGCGCGGCATGGGCATCGGAGGTGGTGCGTTGAACGGTTTGGTAGCCTTCAGCGAACAGGATATCAAGACCTTGCGCGAGCAACATCCCGACGACAAAGTCATCCTTGTGCGCCCCGACACCGTCCCCGACGACATCGGCATGATTTTCGATTGCGACGGCCTTTTGACCGCTCGAGGCGGCGCTACTTCCCATGCGGCAGTGACGGCGGTGCGCCTCGGTAAGGTCTGCGTGGTGAGTTGCATCGAGTTGCAAGTCTATGACGAGAAGCATTGCGGCGAACTGAACGGACACCAGCTCCAAATGGGCGACAAAATCGCCATCGATGGCAATCTTGGCCTTGTTTATCTTGGTCATTATCAGACTGAAAAAATGAAAATGGGTAAAGGATACAATTATTAGTTATGGCTGAACATATTGATTTCGGAAAACAAGGCGAGGAAATTGCCGTTAACTATTTGATAGAGAAGGGCTATGAAATCCTCGAACGAAATTGGCGGAACCGTCACAAGGAAATAGACATCATCGCGAAAGACGGCAAGGAGCTGGTCATTGTGGAGGTGAAAACCCGCAAAAGCAACTTCTACGGCGAGCCTGACCTTGCTGTAAACAAGCAAAAACAACGGCTATTGATTTATGCCGCCAATGCCTATCTTTTCCAGAAAAAAATGGATATTGATACCCGTTTCGATATTATTTCCATCGTGGTTAATGATGGTACGCCCATCATCGACCATATCGAAGACGCTTTTTTGCCGTAATGTAAAATTCTTTATTTTTGCACCAATAATACTGCATCCATGAAAAAAGTCCATTTTATCGCTATAGGCGGCAGTGCTATGCACAACCTCGCCATCGCCTTGCACCGCAAGGGTTATCAAGTTACTGGCTCGGATGACGAAATTTTTGAGCCTAGCAAGTCGCGCCTCGCCAAAGAGGGCATTCTCCCCGAAAAATGGGGCTGGTTCCCCGAAAAGTTAGACAAGTCGTATGATGCTGTCATTCTCGGTATGCACGCCCGTATCGACAATCCGGAACTGGTTCGCGCTCAGGAACTTGGATTGAAGGTGTATTCCTATCCCGAATACCTTTACGAGCAAAGCCGCGACAAGACGCGCATCGTCATCGGGGGCAGCCACGGCAAGACGACCATCACTTCCATGATTCTGCATGTGCTGAAACAAGTCGGCATCGAGAGCGATTTCATGGTCGGGGCGCAATTGGAAGGTTTCGACGTGATGGTGCGCCTCAGCGAGACGGCGAAATATATGGTGATGGAAGGCGACGAATACCTCACTTCGCCCATCGACCGTGTTCCGAAGTTTCATCACTATCACCCTCATATTGCGGTGATTAGCGGCATCGGTTGGGATCATGTCAATGTGTTTCCGACTTTCGACAACTATTTGGAACAGTTCCGCATTTTTGTCCGCACCATCGAACAAGGCGGCTGCCTGATTTACGACCAAACTGATGTGGAAGCCGAGAAAACCGCCCAAGGTGCGCAATGCCAAATCTTTGGCTACGGAGTGCATCCTTTTGAAAGCGAGGGAATTAAAACGACTTTGCTTTTGTCCGACGGTAGTAGGAGGGAAGTGGGCGTTTTCGGTAGCCACAACATGAAGAACCTCAACGCGGCGCGGTTGGTTTGCAAGCAGTTGGGCGTGACGGACGAGCAGTTTTACGATGCCATTGCTTCATTCAAAGGTGCGGCTCGGCGTTTGGAACTCTTGTTCGATAATGGCGACAACTTCATCTTCCGCGACTTCGCCCACGCGCCCTCAAAAGTGGGTGCAAGTGTGAAGGCTTTGCGCGAGCAATTTGCTGAAAAACATTTGATTGCAGTGTTTGAACTACATACTTACAGCAGCCTTAGTGAGGTCTTCATCGACCATTACCGCGATGCCTTGAATTTGGCTGACACCGCCATTGT
Source organism: uncultured Bacteroidia bacterium (assembly GCA_902791165.1). Classification (GTDB taxonomy): domain Bacteria; phylum Bacteroidota; class Bacteroidia; order Bacteroidales; family F082; genus Limimorpha. Next base: position 22,567 of record CADAVB010000003.1, on the reverse strand, counting down.
GTTTTACGACCCGCACGCTGTGGCCATCAAGAAATTGGAGTTGATGCCCGATTCGCGCATCGTTGAAGGCTTTGGTCGCGAGGATTTGAAAGTTGTTCACAACAAGGCCGAACTTGTCGAACTATTACAAAAAGGCCAACGACGCAACGTCGCTGGCGCTTTTATGAGTTCGGGCGACTTCAACGGCCTGACGACCGACGACTTGAAGTCGCTGTATGCTTGACTTTACTTGTCGAGGCTCATCAAGAACTCCTCGTTGTTGATGGTCTTGGCCACCCTTGATTTCAGAAATTCCATCGCTTCGACGGGAGTCATGTCGGAGAAGTGGTTGCGCAAGGCCCACACGCGGGCAAGGGTAACTTCGTCCACAAGGAGGTCGTCGCGGCGCGTTCCCGAAGCCACAATGTCGATGGACGGGAAGATGCGCTTGTTCGACAGACGGCGGTCGAGTTGAAGCTCCATGTTGCCGGTACCCTTGAACTCTTCGAAAATCACTTCGTCCATTTTTGAACCCGTGTCAATGAGGGCCGTGGCCAAAATGGTCAGCGAGCCACCGTTTTCGATTTTACGGGCAGCACCGAAGAAGCGTTTCGGCTTTTGCAGGGCGTTGGCTTCCACGCCGCCGGTGAGCACCTTGCCCGAGGCGGGCGAAACGGTGTTGTAGGCGCGGGCCAAACGGGTGATGGAGTCGAGCAAAATCACCACATCGTGGCCACATTCGGTGAGGCGCTTGGCCTTTTCGAGGACGATGTTGGCAATCTGCACGTGTTTCGAGGCTGGCTCGTCGAATGTGGAGGCGATGACCTCGGCATTGACGCTGCGCTGCATGTCGGTAACTTCCTCGGGACGCTCGTCGATGAGCAGCACGATGAGGTAAGCCTCGGGATGGTTGGCAGCGATGGCGTTAGCTACTTCCTTGAGCAGCACAGTTTTACCCGTTTTGGGTTGGGCTACAATCAAGCCGCGTTGGCCTTTTCCGATGGGCGCGAAGAGGTCCATGATGCGGGTGGAGATGGTGCAGCCTTGGTGTCCCGTGATGTTGAATTTCTCGTTGGGGAACAAAGGCGTGAGGAAGTCGAACGGGATGCGGTCGCGCACCTCGCTCGGAACCCGTCCGTTGATGAAATCGACTTTCACTAAAGGGAAGAATTTCTCGCCGGCCTTGGGCGGGCGGATGACACCGCTGATGGTGTCGCCCGTCTTGAGTCCCATCAGCTTGATTTGCGACTGCGACACGTAGATGTCGTCGGGCGAGGAGAGGTAGTTATAGTCTGACGAACGCAGGAACCCAAAGCCTTCTGGCATAATTTCAAGTACGCCTTCGGCACGCACAGTGCTGTCGAACTGCCCCAACAACTCGTCGCGAACAACCTTTTCGCTCTTTTCCATGTCTTGTTTTTCTTTATTTGGAACGCGGCGTTGAGCTTGTTCTGGGCTGGTCTCGGCAATGGTTTCAACTTGTTCCATTGGTGTTTCCGTGACTATGGGAGCGGCTTCTGGAATAGCGTTTTCGTTGCGTTGCTTGCGTTTTTGCTTGAAACGTTCAGCTTTCTCTGACGAGGAAGACTGCTCCTCGTTTTCCTTCTTTATATAATCCGTAGGATTCTTCTCAACGAAAGGTTCAGGGACGTCTGTGGTTTGGGTTTTCATTTCCACAGGGGCGACAACAGGCTCAACGAAAGGGTTCTCCGATTGTGAGATGGGTTCATTTTCCTTGTTCTTGCTGATGCGAGGACGTTTGTTGCGCTTGTTGGGTTCATCACTCGTTTCAATGGGTTCGGAAACGGGTTCAACCGTGGGCTCAACCACAGGTTTGGGAGCAGGTGTAACCTTTTCCTTTTTTATTGCCTTCTTTTCAGGGGCGGGTTGTGCTGTAACTTCGTTTTTTTGCACTTTTTGTTTCTTGTTTTTCAAGTTGCCCTGGTTTTTTTTAATGTCGGGATGATCAACTTGATGGTCTAAAATCTCGTAAATCAACTGGGTGCGATCGAGGTTTTCATCGTCGATACCTGTTTCAGTTGCAATCATTTTGAGGTCGTCCAATGACTTCTCGTTAAGTTCAAAAATGTTGTACATAAAAAGTGGATTAGTGCATTCCCGAAGGAATATAAATCGTGTGATAATGATTTCTTTGGATTGACCTTTACAGCGATGCGGTTGGCTTTTCATTCTGTAAAAGTGCGGCAAAGGTAGGCAAAAAAACTATATCTCCAAACAATTGCAGATTTTTTTTTCGTTTTTGTCTGGTTTTGGACCTAAAATCGTAACTTTGCGGCCTAAAAATTTTGCGTTATGTCACAAAGATTGCAATCCATCTTCTTTTTCCTGTCGGCGCTGCTGTTTGCGCTGCTGTTCTTCTTGCCGTTAGCGGAATATCACGGTGAGCAAAATATTCTGGTTTTCAATGTTTTCGGAATCGAAACGCAAACTCCTGGAGCCGAAGTGCCATGGCAGAAGACTTTCAGTTTGCCGGTGCTGATTTTGGCGGTTACCTCCATTCTCTTGAGCGGCTATCTCGCCATGGGATTGTTCCGTGCGGTGAAATTGTCGCAATTTGTGAAGCTTCACAAAACGGCTCGTATCAACATCATCGTCATCGTGGCTTGGATTGCCGTTATGTTTGGCTACTACATCCGCATCATCGGACAACCCGTCAATGCCGATCCGGTTTACAAAATCGGCGTGTTCCTGCCTTTGGCTGCCCTGCTACTGACGATTGCCGCGGCCATGGGCTTGAAGAAAGACATCAAAAAGGTGCGTTCCACCGACCGCATTCGTTAAAATAGCGAAAGGAAAGAAAAAAGCCGGCTCCATTTCGGGGTCGGCTTTGTTGTTTCAGATGGCGCGGTGTCGGTCAAGCTCGAAGATCTCCATGTCTTTGAACTGCTTCCCGTCGATGGCCATCCGTATGAAAGTGATTTGCTTGTGGAAGCCGCTGTTGCCCGCCGCGCCCGGATTGACGTGAAGCAGGTTCAACTTTTTGTCGTACATCACCTTTAATATATGCGAGTGGCCGCAAACGTAAAGGTCGGGCTTTTTATCTTCCAGGATGTGCTTCACTTCGGGCATGTAGTGGCCGGGATAGCCGCCGATGTGGGTCATATAGACGTTCACGTCCTCGACATGGAAAAACAGGTCTTCGGGGTATTGCAGGCGCACGATATGGTCGTCGATGTTGCCATGAACAGCACGCAAAGGCTTGAAATTGGCCAAGGCTTCTGCGGTTTCAATATTGCCCAAATCGCCCGCGTGCCACAACTCATCAACGTCCTTGAAGAAATTGAAAAGCTGTGGCACGAGGGTGCAATGGGTGTCCGACAAAATGCCGATTTTCAGCATGATTATTTCAGATTGATCATGAAGCCAATCGCCAAAACCTCCTTAAACTGCACCTTGGAGCCTTCGATTCTCGCTCCGGCCTCGTCGTAGAAGGGAATGTCGTAGTCGTAGATGAGGTGCGTGGCGAGGTTGCAGTTGAGCCAGTCGTTCACTTTCAACACAAACATGTTCTGCCAGTCCACGTCGATGCGCTCGGGGTGGTTGAGGTAGTTGGAGAACAGCTCGAGTTTCGAGTTGAAGTCGATGTTCTCGGCGATGGGGTATTGGAACTTGGCCACGGCGCGGGCACCGAACTCGAAGCGCACTTTCGAGTTTTTGGCGTGTACGGTGGTGTCGTTGGCATCAAGAGCGTTCACTCCGAAAGCACCGATGGAAGCCAGATAGTCGTCATTGACGATGGTGACGCGACCCGTGACGGGCGAGAAGTAGAGCGAGAAGTGCTTGTTGGGCACCCACTCGATACCAAGACCCAAGCTGATGTAGGCAGGCGCGAGGAACTTGGAGATGTACTGCGTCGAGTCTTCGTCGTACTTGTAGCCCTTGGCAAACTGCGAGCGGAAAGCCAATTCAGCGCTGTAGTTGAGGTGCTCGGTGGCTTTCAGGCCGGCCAACGAGGTGAACTCGATGCGGTCGTCAATCTTTACGGGCTTCTTCTTGAAGTCGTAAATGCTGTAGCCGAGGGCGGCGTTCAGGGTGTTGTCCCACTTGAAGTTGCCGTTCAGGTAAAAAATACCGTAGTTGAAGATGCCTTGTCCGCTGATGGCATTCTGTCCGCCAGCGGCCCAGTTGGTGTAGGAGCTTTGGCCGAAATTCAGGCCGAAATTGCCTTTGTGTGACCAGCCTTGGGGTTGCTCGTCTTGAGCGAATGAAACGATGGCTAACGTAAGAGCCAGAACTGATAATAAAACTTTTTTCATTTTTGTAATAATTTGGTATTTAATGATTTATAATTTCAGAATTTCAAGATTTCAGGATTTAACTTCGTTGAAATCGAAGATTCGACGTTAGTCAATGCTTCGCATTTCAAGATTTCGGACGCAAGCGTTGCGTCCCTACTCCTAACTCCACACTCCACACTCCACACTCCACACTCCTAACTCCACACTAATAACTATTCCCATCCTGGAAATTGCGGCTTCCGATACTGAAGGTGATGTCTTGCATATTGCTACTGCGCACGTATTTTCCATGGCTTTCGGCAGGAATCCACACTGTTTCTTGCATCAGGCGGATGGCTTCGTTGTCGCAACCGCCGCCCACCGAATTGACGACGACGATGTTGGAGATGCTGCCGTCTTTCTCGACGACAAAGCTCAGTCGCACAGTGCCTTGTATCTCACGCTCCTTGGCTTCGGCGGGGAATTTTAGGTTCGAGTAGATGTAGTTGGCGATGTTGCCGCCGTTGGCGAAATAGGGCTTGGCCACCTCTTCCAATTGCTTGTACTCGAAAATGGCGTTCGAGGTGTCGGCTTCCAACGCGAGAGGCGGTACAATGCGCTCATGGCGTTTCCAATAGCGCTTGTAGCTCTTGGCGTTGAAGTCGATTTCAAACTCGTGCTTGCTGTCGCAGGGAATGCCATCGCGTGAGGCGGGTTTCCAAAGAATCGTTTTCACCAAATCGAGTGCAATGGGAGCTGCGGCCTCACTGAAAGCGGACTTCACAACGTATTGGCTTCCAATTCCTTCCTTATCGACGTGCAGCCCGATGACGACTTTTCCGCTGTTGCCGTTGGCCAAATCCGCTTCGGGATAGACGAGGTTTTTGGTGATGTAGTCCTTGGTCAAGGTTTTGCCCGAAATGGGTTCAGGGGATGTGTTTTGTGCGTTCAGTTGCAGTCCCAAAAAGAGGAGCGCAAGCGCGACGATGGTCTTCAATGCTTTCATGGCTTATCGTTTTTTGATGTTGCAAAATTACACAATTCAACAATTCAACTTCCAATAATTCAACATTATTCCTAATTTTGCGCCAAATTTGACCTCATGGAAGACAATTTCAAGAACAATATGGTTTTCGGGATTCATCCCGTTTTGGAGCTGATTCGCTCTCAAAAGGAAATCGAAAAGGTTTATATTCAAGGCGGTACGCGCTCGCCCGAGATTTCGGAGATTGCCAACACCTGCCGCAAGAACGGTGTGCCGGTGCAATTCGTGCCCATCGAGAAGATGAACCGCCTGACGCGCAAGAACCACCAAGGCGTGGTGGCGTTCATCTGCCCGATTGAATACCAGCCGTTGGAAAACGTGGTTTCTGCCGTCTTCGAGGATGGCCGCGACCCCTTCATCCTCATGCTCGATCGCGTGACCGACGTGCGCAACTTCGGCGCCATCGCCCGAACCGCCTACGCCGCCGGCGTGGATGCCATCGTCATTCCCAACCACGGCTCGGCCCTCATCAACGGCGATGCGATGAAGACCTCGGCGGGAGCGTTGTCATTAATTAATGTATGCCGCGTGGAGAATATGAAGGATGCCATCGACTTTCTGAAAGCCAGTGGCTTGCGCGTGGTGGGCTTCACCGAAAAAGCCAAGGAAAGCCTCTGGCAAGCCGACCTCATCGGCCCGCTTTGTGTGGTGATGGGCTCTGAGGAGGACGGCATCAGCCCCGCCTACATCCCCCGCCTCGACGGACTGCTGATGATTCCCATGCCTGGGGATATTGATTCGTTGAATGTTTCCGTGGCTACTGGGGTGGTTTGTTTTGAGGTGGTTCGGCAACGGATGGGATAAAATTCGCTTAAACGAAAACTTTTATTCGAGACGGTAAAAAATCCGTTTTATATTTATATTTGCAGCGTTAAACAAATAATAAATGCCATGAAAAGACATTTACGCATTCTGTTGACGCTGTTGTTGCTTGCCACTTCCATTGCTGTGTCGGCGCAGGTTACCATTGAAATAGAAAAACTCTCGAAACCGAAAGAATTGTTGCCTGTTAGTTCAACGAATGAGATTGCCGAGGATTTGGTTCTCAAGGACGCGCAACTTTATCTTTCCATGATGGACAGAATGAAGACTACATACGATTACAATGTTTTATCTGTTAATGTAGATGCCGAAAGACTCGTTAGCTATGGTTTCCATTCTTTTTTCTACGGGATGTACGAAGCCTACGCCAATCATCGCCCGTTCGTGCTTTCGCCAGATATGGTTTGGATGTTGATTGCCCAAGGTTTTTCACACCATATCAATGCAAATCCAGAAAAGTATCGTGACAAAATGGTTGATTTCTCGGGCAAAATGTCGCTGGTGGTAGAGAGCGAAAAGCCGCTTGATTCGGCACAATGGGATGTGCTGATTCCACGGTTTGCAGAAGAGATTCGTGAAAACACCAAAGGGACGATTGCCGAGACGATGATTGCTGACTTTTCGACCACGACCCAGTATGAGCAAATTGCTTCCGAAATCACCTTGATGGAAACAACGAAAGCTTATTTTGAGTTTGTGGTTGTATATGCCGTTTGCGGCATTCCCGAGGTGACTTTGTTGGGAACGCCCGAAGACTGGCAAAAGGTGTATGACAAGACAATGCAGTTGCGTTCCTATGATTTGGCCTGGTGGATTGATGAGTTACAACCCATTCTGAAAAAAATCATCGATGCTTCGAAAGGGAAGAAGGATGTTAAGTTTTGGCGAAAGATGTTCAAGTGGCACACGCAGAAAAAATATGGTGCGCCCAATATCATCGATGGCTGGATTGTGAAGTTTTTCCCTTACGACAAGGACGGCAAACGCTTCGATTTGAAGACTTTGACTCGCGATTCCAACTTGCCTGATGAAATATCGAAAGCTGATGTACGCTTCATCGAAGTGTTAGAAGACGGATCGAAAGTGGAAACGATGATTGAATTATGGGGAGGTTTCTTTGGACTTGAACAAGATCGTGAGAATTATGCTCTTACGCCAAAAATCGGATGGATGGTGAAAAAGCAAGACGATTCGCTTGTTGTAGAGAGTGTGAAAAAACAAATGTCCTATTCTGGGTTGGAGATGAAGGTCAAGGAAGTGCCAGCCGTATTGAATAAACTGGATTCTATACCTTCCTTAACGCTGTATTTTGACGATGAAGTCGTCTTTCCAGAATGGATGAAAACAAAAAAAATCAAATACTTGTATGTAGAAGGTAAGATTTCTGATGAGGAAAAAGATAAGATACTGGGATGGTATCCTAATACGGAAATTGTCCTGTATAGAAAAGGGAAGAAGGAGGTGCGAAGAAAGCCAATTAATACAGAAGAATTGATAAGGCATCTTCCAGCGCAACAACCTATGCCACAATTGTTGGATGAGAAAAAATAGTTGAGACGTGGCAGGCCACGTCTCAACATTCGGGAAACCGAGATTATTTCAGGTTTTCATTTCAAGTATTTATCCAACCAATTATAGAACCTGCGTTGCCACAACACGCCGTTCTGAGGTTTCAGCACCCAGTGGTTCTCATCGGGGAAATAGAGGAACTCGGCATCGAGGCCGCGAAGGATGGCCGCGTTGTAGGCCTGCATTCCTTGTGTGAAGCAGATGCGGTAGTCCAAGCCGCCGTGGATGACGAGGATGGGCGCCGTCCATTTATCGACAAAGAGGTGTGGCGAGTTGGCGTAGGTCTTGCGGACGGTTGGGTTGTTCCAGTCCCAGAAGGGGCCGCCGAGGTCCCAGTTCACGAACCACATCTCCTCAGTTTCAAGGTATTGTGCCTCAAGGTTGAACATGCCGTCGTGGGCGATGAGAGCCTTGAAACGATTCTCGTGATGGCCAGCCAACCAATACACACTGTAGCCGCCGAAGCTGGCACCCACGGCACCGAGGCGGTTCTCGTCGATGTAAGGCTCTTTCTTCAGTTCGTCGATGGCGCTGAGGTAGTCTTTCATGCACTGTCCGCCGTAGTCTCCGCTGATTTCCTCAAGCCACTCCTGACCGAAGCCAGGTAGGCCTCGACGGTTGGGCGCGACCACGATATAATCGTTGGCGGCCATCATCTGGAAGTTCCAACGGTAGCTCCAGAATTGGCTCACCGTGCTTTGCGGTCCGCCTTCGCAGTAGAGCAGGGCAGGGTATTTCTTGTTGGCATCGAAATGAGGCGGGTAGATGACCCACACGAGCATGTCCTTGCCGTCGGTGGTCTTCACCCAGCGTTCTTTCACGTCGCCCATCGTCAGTTGCGAGAAAATCTTGTCGTTCACGGTGGTGATTTGCTTGGCTTCACCCGTGGCGGGGTCAACGCTGAAGAGTTCCGTCGGGTGGCTCATCGACTGGCGACCGGCAATCAGTTTGTCGCCGTTCCAATGCACTGAAACGTAGTTGTGTTTGCCTTCCGTCAGTTTCTTGATTTCGCCGTTCTCGATGTTGAGGGCATAGATTTGGTCGGTGGCGTAGGCATCGCTGATGAAGTACAAGGTCTTGCTGTCGTCGGCCCAGCTGAAGCCCGTGCAGCATTGGTCGAACTTGGCTGAGTAGTCGGTCTTTTCGCCCGTTTCGAGGTTCATCACGAAGAGGCGTTGCTTGTCGCTTTCGTAGCCGTCGCGTTCCATGCTTTCCCAGGCCATGTATTTGCCGTCAGGCGAGATGACGGGGTTGAGGTCGTAGCCCATCATGCCTTCGGTGAGGTTTTTGCACTCGCCGCTCAGGATGGTGTATTGGTAGATGTCGGTGTTGGTCGAAAGGGCGTAATCCTTGCCGACTTTCTTGCGGCAGCAATAGACGAAGCTCTTGCCGTCGGGCAGCCACTGCACTTGCTCCATGCCGCCGAAGGGACGCACGGGGGCTTCCCATTGCTCGCCTTGCATCGCGTCAAACGAAGCCTCGATTTTTCCACTGCTGAAGTTGCCCACGAAGATGTGGCCGTAAGTGTCCACCCAATGGTCCCAATGGCGATACATCAAGTCGTTGTTGATGCGGCCAGAGGACTTGTCGAGGTCGGGATAGATGTCGGCCACGGTCTCTTTCAGCTTCACTTCCTCGGTGAAGATGACCTGCTGGCAGTCAGGCGAATAGAGGAAACCGTTGATGTCGTCTTTCTCGTTTGAAACACATTCAACTCCCGTCCCGTCGGGGTTCACTTCCCAAAGTTGCATAATGTCGTCTTTAGGCGCGAGGAAGCCGATTTTCTTGCCGTCGGGACGCCATTGCGGGCTGTATTGGCTGTCCTTGCTCTCGACCAACACCTTGTTTCCGCTACCGTCGGCGTTCATAATATATAAGGTGGAGCCGCTGCGGTTTTCGGGCACGCTGTAGTAGGTTACGTTGTAAACGATTTGCGAATGGTCGGGCGAGATGGTGTAATCCCCGATGCGGCCCATGCTCCAAAGCACTTCGGGTGTCATGATGTCCGAAGTCAGCGTGAGTTCCTTCGGGCCGATTTTGTCTTTGCCTTTCGGCTCAGTTTCAGCCCCGTTTTCACGGGGTGAGGTTGTGTTGCACGATACAATTGAACAAGTAATCATGGCTAACAGGAATAGTTTGTTTTTCTTCATATTTTTATGGTTTAGAAATTTGGCGGTAAAAATACGTTTTTTTGTCATGCAGTGTCGGCAAAAATAATTTTTTATATCTTTGCACCCTCAAATTTTAATTTTTGCATCTTAAATCATTAAATCTGAAAATACTATGTTAAGTCAAGACGTAAAGATTGGAAGCGCCATCCGTATGGACGGAAAGATTTATTTCTGCATTGACTTCCAACATGTTAAGCCCGGAAAAGGCAACACTATCATGCGTATCAAACTGAAGGATGTGATGAGCGGCAACGTTTTGGAAAAGCGTTTCGACATCGGCGTGAAGCTCGAAGACGTGCGTGTTGAGCACCGCCCTTACCAGTACCTCTACAAAGAAGGCGAGGACTTTATGTTCATGCACACCGAGACCTACGACCAAATCCCGATTCCCGGCGACAGCATCACGGGCGTGAAATTTATGAAGGAAAATGACATCGTTGATGTCATCGTGGATGCCTCCACCGAGACCATCCTTTACGCCGAAATGCCAGTGAAGACCGTGCTTCAGGTGACCTACACCGAGCCGGGCGAAAAGGGCAACACCGCCACCAACGCCATGAAGGAAGCCACCGTCGAGACGGGCGCGATGGTCCGCGTTCCGCTGTTCATCAACACGGACGACCTTATCCGCGTCGATACTCGCACGGGCGAATATTGTGAGCGCGTGAAGGCCTAAGCCTACATGCCTGAAAAATGAGCGCAGAGTCATTGACTTTGCGCTTTTTTTGTATTTTTGCGCTATCATTCTTTAATCGCAATCCGATGAAAATCAAGAAATCTACCCTAAAATCCATAGCGGAACTGGTTGGTGCACAATATGTTGGCCCTGCCAACTTCCCCGTCACAGGCCTGAACGAAATCCACAAGGTGGAGGCGGGCGACATCACCTTCGTCGATCACCCGAAATACTACGCCAAGGCGCTCAATTCGGCGGCCACGGTGGTGCTTATTAATAAAGAGGTAGTCTGCCCCGAAGGCAAAGCCCTGCTTTTGCACCCCGACCCCTTCGACGCTTTCGTCCGCCTGATGCGGCATTTCCGTCCCTTCGAGCCTCAAAACCAGCCTATTAGCGAGAGTGCGACGATAGGAGAGGGGACGCACATCATGCCGGGAAGCTTTGTCGGACACCACACCGTCATCGGCAAAAACTGTCTCATCCATCCCAATGTGACCATCTACGACCACTGCGTGATTGGCGACAATGTTATCATTCATTCGGGCAGCGTCATCGGGGCGGACGGTTATTATTTCCAGCGCCGCAACGAGGGCTTCAAAAAGTTCGAGTCGTTTGGTCGCGTTGTCATTGGTGATGACGTGGAAATTGGCGCCCTGTGCAGTATCGACCGAGGCGTTACTTCGGACACTGTCATTGAGAGCGGCACCAAATTCGACAACCACTGCCAAGTTGGGCACGACAGTTACATCGGCCATAATTGCCTCATCGGTGCCCATGCTGCCATCGCAGGTGTGACGCGCATCGAGGACGATGTCATACTCTGGGGTCGTGTCTGCATCAACAAGGACTTGGTCATCGGCACGGGCGCGGTTGTGTTGGCCACCTCCGCCGTCGATAAGAGCATCGAGCCAGGCAAGGCCGTTTTTGGGGTGCCTGCCCAAGAAGTGCGAAAACAATGGCGCGAACAAGCCGCCCTGCGCCAACTCCCTGAATTTCTGAGAGAATACTATAAGACGCATCAATCATAACGATGGCTACTGACCCTGACCCTGACTGTTTTCATATAGGTTGAGTCAAGTCTGGGTCAGGGTCAGTGGTCATGGTCAAAAACACAACAAAAATGAAAAAGATAATCCCGATTTTGGCGCTACTCTGCGCAGCCACAGCGGCTTTTGCGCAAAACATGACGACATACAAGTATGCCGAGCGCGACACGCTGAATCTTTATCTCGATTTCTACACGCCTGAAAACGTGAACGATAGCACGATTTGCTTGGTTTATGTTTTCGGCGGTGGTTTCATTATGGGCAACCGCGACGGCGACTGGGAGAAGGCCTATTTCAAGCAGTTGGTCGAAGCGGGCTTCCAAGTGGCTTCCATCGATTATCGCCTCGGCTTGAAAGGCGTGAAGAACCTCGGCATTTTCAACACCGAGCCTTTGGAAAAAGCCGTTTATATGGCCACGGAAGATGCGATTTCGGCTCTGGATTTTCTGTTGAAACACGCCAAAGAGCTGAAAATCAACAAGGATTATATCGTGATGACCGGCTCAAGTGCGGGAGCCATCACTTCGTTGCAAACCGATTACGCGCTATGCAACGGCTTCCTTAATTCCGATATTCTGCCCGAGGATTTCCGTTTGGCTGGCGTGGTGGCTTACGCAGGTGCCATCTTCTCTAAGGAGGGCAAGGTGAAGTATCGCAACCGCGCTCCCGCTCCGACGATGATGTATCACGGAATGAATGATAATTTGGTGTCATACAAGGGAATAAGCTTCCTCAATGTGGGCTTTTTCGGCCTTGATGCCTTGGTGAAACGTTTCGAGAAATACGACTATCCCTATTTCGCACGGCGTTTCGAGGGCTATGGTCACAGCATCGCCGTGGCTGGTCCGCTCACCATCGACGACCTGTTGTGGTTCTGCCGCCATTATATCTACAACAAGGAAAAGCTCCAAGTGGATGGCACCTACACCAACCTCGACCCTGCCACGATGCCACCTTACGACTTCTTCAAGCCGAGTGATTTGTATAAGTAACCAATTGAGAAGTTTGTAATTACAGCATCGATGTCATATAGATAGGTAAATACACGATGCCATCGTTTTCCTTGTAGTCTTGATAATGAATAACATACGGCGTGGCCAATTGTTGCTCGAATTTCTTTTGGAACTTTTTCAGAGAAGAAAGCGTGTAGTTTGTGCTTGATTTCACCTCCACGGGGCTGATGTTGTGGGCATTGGTCAGCGTGGGCTTTTCCACAAGGAAGTCAATCTCCATTCGGTCTTCGGCATTTTCGCGCGACGGATTGCTGTAGAAGTAGAGTTTGTGCCCGCTTGCGGCAAGCATCTGTGCCACAATGTTCTCTACCAACATTCCCGCGTTGATTTCGAGTTTGCCCAAAAGTAGTTTTTGGTATAATTCCTCGCCTTGGATTGCTTTTTCATCGAAGGCGTGCGAGATGAGCAGTCCCGTGTCGGCCATATAGCATTTGAAAGAGAGGCTGTCTTGCTTTAATTTCATGCCCACTTGCGGCTCAGTCACATTGTAGCACATGTTGATGATTTCGGCATCCTGAAGCCAAAGGAAAGAAGTTTCGTAGGAACGAAAACGCGCGTCTTCCGACAGGTCGGATAACTTGAAACGTTTCTCATGCTTCTGCAACTCGCCTGGGATTTGGTCAAACACGGCTTTCACTTTTTCGCGGTAGCCTTTGGAATGTTTGTCAATGCTTCGGCGGTACAGATTGAGGATGTCGCGCTTCACTATGTCCACTTCTTGGAAGTTCTTTGTCTCGATGAAGCTCAATACGGCTTGCGGCATTCCGCCAACGATGAGGTATTGTCTGAACAAGGTTATGGCCTTGCGGTGCATGGGACCCATAGGCATCTTCTTTTCAAAACATTGTTGGATGAAAGACATGGTCATCTCGTCGCCGATGGCCCAAAGAAATTCCTCGAAATCCATAGGATACATCATCAGCGAGCGTTCTTCCGAGGGCAGCAAAATGTCTTGGGTGTTTTCGTTGATGCTGACCAACGAACCCGTTTCGATATAATCGTAACGACCGTCGGCCACCAAGTGTTTGATGGCTTGTCGTGCCAAAGGGTATTTCTGCACCTCGTCGAAAATGATGAGCGACTCACGCTCATATAAGCGAGTGTCGGTCACGCTTTGGAGGAACATGAGGAACGTTTCAGTTTCGTTCAGGTAATTGTCGAACACGGCTTTCAGCGCATTGCTGAGGTGCGCGAAATTGACGAGGATATAGGATTTGTACTCGTTTTTCGCAAATTCCTCAACGATGTAACTTTTGCCGACACGCCTTGCTCCTTCCAATAATATGGCTACTTTGCCTTGTTCGCGCTGTTTCCATCGCAGTAAGTCGTTGTAAATCTTTCGTTTCATTGCAATAATTCCGTTATTTCTCGGCGGCAAAGATACAACTTTTGCACGAAATCAAGATTTTTTAAGCGTTATTTTTGCACGAAATCAAGATTTTTTAAGTATTATTTTTGCACGAAATCAAGATTTTTGCAAAAACCGCCCGCCAAGAATTGCTTCTGACGGGCGATTTATATCAGCAAATAGTAGACTTGTTATTTCTTTTTGCTCAAATTTTTATCCGTGACCAAATCGCTTTCAGCTATTATTTTCAATGAACCATCAATCATTTTGACATGCAAATAAGACGGGTAAGTTTTTGGCGCGGTTTGTGAATCCGTCCAGACTTTTTTATCGAAAGAAACTTTATAGTAAGAATCCTCCTTTTTTACAGACAAGTTACTGATTTCTTGCTTGAAATCGGGATATTTGTTCATCAGTTTTTCTTTCGATTCATGTATTTGATCTCTCGAATAGTCAGATTGGTAATACCTTACATTGTTGGCATAGAGCAAATAGAGTTGATATAGGTCTCTGTTATTATGGCAAGCCGACCACAAACTTGCAATTTGTTTGATTTTGGAATCATTGATGATTTCTGTTGATGTTTGTGAAGAAGTTCTGGAAGATACAACATCACTTTTGCTCGAACTTTGTAAGTGGCTTGTGGGCGATTCCGTTTTCGATGTATCACCTTTGATGTAGTTGTCATAAACGAACCAAATAATGGTAATGATTATCACCCATTTGACAACTTTCCAGATGATTCCTAACAACCCAGTGCTATGGTCGTCATCATCGTAGGAATTGTTTGAGGTAACACCTTTTGCTTTCGCTTCAGCTTCGGCTTTGCATTTTTCAGAGCAATATACACCACCTCCGAAATCATTGCCAAATATTCCCCCTAAACCGCTATAAACCGCATTTCTCTCATCAAACTTTCTTCCGCACCATTTACATGTTTTGTACGACATATTATAATCTTTTCTGTCAATTTGTTTTTCTTAATTCTGAATATGACTGAATCAAATTACTATTGGGACTTTCAACTTGATTTTGAGTACTTTCCAAACCATATCGTTTCGCAATCTCTTGCGCAATATGACTATTGACATATTGGAGATTCCCGTTTTCGGCAACCAAATCCAAATAGGCTTTCATCAGTTCCTTGTCATTTTGTACAAAGCAAAAGATGTTGTCGGTAATTTGCCATTCAAACCGCTCAAACATCATGTTCAAAAAATCGTTCATTTTCCAATAAAGTTTTGTAAAATGCAAAATTACCCTAATCTCACGCATCCTCAACATTATAAATGTCATTATTCCAGACATTTCCCGTCACAATTCCAGACGCTTTTCCACTTCCAATTCCTCCAAGAAACGCATCACTCGAACAGTTTTTTCATCAGGCAAATCATCCAAATACAAGTCAATATGGATTTCACGCGGGCAAAGGTTAGACTTCATACCTATACAGAGTTGAATGTCGTCCAAGAAATTATGGTTCAAAGCATCACAAAGGTCAAGGAGTTGCATCATGTCAATGCTGGGTCGCTCAAAAATGAAATACACATTGGAACGGGCGGTGTGGATGCGCCGTGCCAGTTCAGCCACACTCAAGCCGCTCTCGTCGAAGACGGCTTTAATCATTTTTCCGATATGGAGTTTTTCTTGCGTGGCCATGTTACGTTGTTGTTTTGGTGATGACACGAAAAAAGCGTGGAAGATATTTCTTGCTTGATGCTCGGGTTTCCACTCCCACACTATCTAACAAGTTTTCCACGCCAAAACTGGCGTTTTGGAAACTTATTCTTGATAGTGTATCCCCAAAGGGATTGTTGTGGAAAAATGAGCATCAAGAATAGCCTCAAATCGCTATTTGTTCTATGTCAATATGATGATTATTTACATGATGATGTGGCTTTGTTGTAATGGGGACAAAAATACGAAGAAAACGGGAAATGCAAAGGATGAGGTGGAAAAAATGATTGGTTTGAACGAATAAATTTGTGAGAGTGTTCGAGGAAATAACTTAACTTTGCGCAGAAATAAAGTGAATACAATTCTGTATCTATATAATAATCAATACATTAACAATCAATAAAATGAAAAAACTGATGATTTGCATTGGAATGGCTGCAGCCATGGCAAGTTGTGCCCCGAAACAGGAGGAAACTGCCGAACAACCCCAGCCCAAAGAAGAATTCAAGTATCTGGTGGACGAGTTTGCCGACTTGAGAATCATGCGTTACCAAATCCCGGAATGGGACCAACTGACGCTGCAACAGAAAAGTTACATCTATTATCTGGGCGAGGCGGCCAAATGCGGTCGCGACATCCTCGCTGACCAGAATTTCAAGTACAACCTAACGGTTCGCAAAACCGTAGAGGCGGTGCTGAACTCCTATAAGGGTGATAGAGAATGTGCTGATTTCCAGAATTTTGAGGTCTATGCCAAAAGAGTGTTTTTCAGCAACGGCATCCATCACCACTACGCCGAGGACAAGTTCTTCCCCGAAATCAGCGAGGCCTATTTTGCTGAGCTGGTGAAGGGCAGCGATGCCAATTTGCTCCCGCTTAACGAGGGTGAAACGGTCGAAGACTTCATCGCTTTCCTCACGCCCGTCGTATTCGACAAAGAGCTCTACAAGGTGCGCCGCAGCAGCGAGGAAGACATCATCGTCAATTCGGCGGTGAACTTCTACGAAGGCGATATCCGCAAGGCGGAAGTGGAGGCCTATTATAATAAGATGCGCAAGCCCAACGATGCCACTCCGATTTCTTACGGACTGAACTCCAAATTGGTGAAGAAAGACGGCAAGATTTACGAGGATGTCTATAAGGCCGACGGCTTGTACGGCGAGGCCATCACGGCCATCATCGGCTGGCTGCGTAAGGCTAACGAGGTGGCGGAGAACGACATACAGCGCGACTACACGCAAAAACTCATCGACTATTACACCACCGGCGACCTCAAGACTTGGGACGAATACAACATCGCCTGGGTGCAGGATTCCGTTTCGCACATCGACTTCGTGAACGGTTTCATCGAGGACTACGGCGACCCGATGGGCATGAAGGCCACTTGGGAATCGGTCGTCAATTTCAAGGACTTGGAGGCTACCGTCCGCTCCAACACCATCAGCGAGAACGCGCAATGGTTTGAGGACAACTCGCCCGTCGATTCGCGCTTCAAGAAAGAAGAGTGCAAGGGCGTTTCGGCAAAGAGCATCATCGTCACCACCCTCGGCGGCGACTGCTTCCCCTCGCCCCCGATTGGCATCAACCTGCCCAACGCCGACTGGATTCGCAAAGACTATGGCTCCAAGTCGGTGACCATCACCAACTTGATGGAAGCCTATGACAAGGCCGCCGACGAAAACCCGAAAAGTGCCTTGGCCGAGTTCGCTTACTCTCAAGACGAAATCGACCTCTGCAAGAAATACGGCTCCGACGCTGACGTGGTTCACACCAACCTTCACGAGTGCTTGGGTCACGGTTCGGGCAAACTGCTACCCGGCACGCAACCCGGCGCTTTGAAGGAGTTCAGCTCCACTTTGGAAGAAGCCCGTGCCGACCTCTTCGGCCTCTATTACCTCGCCGACCCGAAGATGGTGGAGTTGAACATAATGCCTGACGCAGAGGCTTATAAGTCAGAGTATTGCTCATATATTCGCAACGGCATGATGTCGCAGTTGGCTCGCGTGGAGTTTGGCAAAGACGTTACCGAGTCGCACATGCAGAACCGCAAACTCATTTCGGAGTGGTGCTACGAGCGCGGCAAGGAGGCCAACGTCATTGAGAAGAAAGTGGAAAACGGCAAGACCTACTTCGTCATCAACGACTTTGAGGCCTTGCGTGGCCTGTTCGGCGAACTGTTGGCCGAAATCCAGCGCATCAAGAGCGAGGGCGACTATGCCGCAGGCAAAGCCATCGTTGAAAAATATGCCGTGAAGGTCGATCCAGAGCTGCACAAGGAAGTGAAGGAACGCTATAACGCATTGGGCCTCAAACCCTACGGCGGTTTCATCAATCCTGAAATCGTTCCCGTTGTCGAAAACGGCACCGTGACCGACTACAAGATCGAATATCCTACCGATTTCGTGGCGCAACACCTTAAATATGGCAAGGAATACAGTTTCTTGAAGGCCGCGCATTGAAGCAGGGTGTGCGATTTTCGTGCGCCATAAACAAGAAAATCAGCCGTAACTGGCTGATTTTCTGTTTTGGTGACCCGGCTGGGGCTCGAACCCAGGACCCCAACATTAAAAGTGTTGTGCTCTACCTGCTGAGCTACCGAGTCATCCTTTTTGCGGGTGCAAAAGTACGGCTTTTTTCTTTATCCTGCCGCTTTTCAAGCAATTTTTTTTCATTCGTCAAGCCAACCTTTGCCCTGTCGGTTTATAACAATCTCATTATCAGTGCAATCCACGATGGTGCTTTCTTCGTTTTCACCCGCGCCTCCATCGATGACAATGTCCACCAAGTCCTTGTAACGGTCGTAAATCTCTTCTGGGTCAGTGAGGTAGGGGTTGATTTCGTCCTCCTCATCAGACAAAGATGTGGTCATAATCGGCGAGCCGAATTCCTTGACGATGTTGGTGATGATGGGTTGGTCGGGGATGCGGATGCCGATGGTTTTCTTCTTGCTTTGGAAGATGCGCGGAATGTTGTTGTTGGCCTCAAGGATGAAGGTGAACGGTCCGGGCAGGTTGCGTTTCATCATCTTGAACACGTCGTTGCCGATGGGTTTGGTGAACTCGCTCAACATGCTGAGGTCGTGGAAGATAAAGGAAAAATTGGCCTTCTCCTTGCGGATGCCTTTGATTTGGCAGATGCGCTCGAAAGTGCGTGGGTTGTTGATGCAGCCTCCCAAACCGTAAAGTGTGTCGGTCGGGAAGATGATGGTCCCGCCGTCGGCCAAACATTCCAAAATCATCTTGACGTAGCGCGGGTTGGGATTCGTTGGGTAGAGTTTGAGTATCATAGACTTACAAAAAAATCGCGCAAAAATACAAAAATGTTGCCGAACTTAGGCGAAATTCTGTACTTTTGCAGTCCATCTACGGGAGGGTTTCCCGCAGATGTTTTTGTTTTTATTACCTTAATCGAACTCATTATGGGCGGCTTTTTCGGCACGATTTCCAAACATTCTTGCGTCAAAGACTTATTCTATGGCGTTGATTATCACTCACATCTCGGAACCAAGCGCGCAGGCATGGTCACTTACGACAACGGTCTGTTTCACCGCTCGATCCACGACATCGAGAACTCGTATTTCCGCACAAAGTTCACCGAAGACTTGGGTAAATTCGTCGGCAACACCGGAATCGGCGTCATCAGCGACACTGACGCACAACCGATTGTGGTCAATTCACACCTTGGAAAGTTCGCCCTCTGCTCGGTGGCCAAAATCAATAATTTGGACGAGTTGGTCAATCAGTGCCTTAGTAGCCGCCTGCATTTCGCCGAGCTGAGCAGCGGTGCCACCAATCCCACTGAACTGGCAGCGTTGCTCATCACCCAAGGCGAAGATTTCGTTGATGGCATCACCAAAGTATATAATAAGGTGAAAGGCTCGTGTTCCATGCTCATCCTGACCGAAGACGGCATCATCGCAGCCCGCGACCGCTACGGACGCACGCCCATCGTGATAGGCCATGGCGATGAAGGATATGTTTTGGCCTCCGAAAGCCACAGTTTTATCAACCTCGACTACACGACGTGCTACAATGTGGCTCCAGGCGAAATCGTCAAAGTCACGCTCGACGGTGTGCAGCAACTCTTGCCGCCCAATCCAAAACGGCAGGTGTGCTCTTTCCTATGGATTTATTACGGCTATCCGGCTTCCGACTACGAGGGTGTCAATGTGGAAGAAGCCCGCTACAACGAAGGTCGCGAGATGGGCAAACACGATTATATCGACATCGATTACGTTTCCGCCATCCCCGACTCGGGCATCGGCATGGCCTTAGGCTATTCCAATGTCCGCAAGGTGCCCTACCTGCGCGGCGTGGTGAAATATACTCCCACTTGGTCGAGGAGCTTTATGCCTGTAAACCAAACACAAAGGGAACATGTGGCAAAAATGAAACTCATCCCCAACCGTGCTCTGCTCAACGGAAAGAAGGTGGCCTTTTGCGACGACAGCATCGTGCGTGGCACCCAACTTCGCGACAACGTGAAAATGCTCTACGACTTCGGCGCGGAGGAAGTGCACGTGCGTATCAGCTGCCCTCCGCTACTCTACGGATGTCCCTTCCTCAATTTCTCGGCCTCCAAAAACGTGATGGAACTCGTCACCCGCCGCTGCATCAAGGAAATGGAGGGCGACGACAACCGCAATATCGAAAGGTATTGCGACCCGACGAGCCAAGAATACGCCAATCTTGTGGAATTGTTGCGCAAACATATTGGAGTTGATACGTTGAAATTCAACACTTTGGGAAGTGTTGTAAACGCCATTGGGCTACCCAAGTGCGACCTCTGCACCCACTGTTTCGACGGGTCGAGCTACGGCCACGAGTAATTTTTTTCTCATTTTTGCTTGCCAATTCGGGAAAAGTCCGTACTTTTGCAACGGGTAAGTCTTATACGACCAGCTCCCTCTGAAATCCCCCAGGACAGGAATGTAGCAAGGGTAGGAGGTCGTAGCGGTGCGATATGAGTAGCTTACCCTTCTTTATTGTATCTAATTTAAAATCAGTTCGATATGAAGAAATTATTTTCAATTCTTGCCTTGTTATTGATGGTTTCGTTTTCGACGAAAGCACAAACCAAGGAAAACGTAGCGCGCGAATGTGTGCTTTTCGAAGTGTTTACAGGGGTTCGTTGCCCTTATTGTCCAGCTGCAGCCAATGGCATTGCACAAATGATGGATGAAGGCTTGGCCATAGCTCCGGTTGCCTATCACACCACAGCCTTCTCGACCGATGCCTATTACACAAACGAAACCAATGCTAGGGCATCCTATTATGCCATCTCAAGCTATCCAACGGTGAAACCCGACGGCATGACCGGCGTATCAGGTGGCGGTTCGGCCAGCGACAACATGTATAGTTACTACATCGGCTACTACAACCAGCGCATCAACAAGACAAGCCCTTTCACCATCGACCTCGGTTTTGAACCCAACGACGACGGTACCTGTCAGGTGAATTGCACCGTTAATCAAGTCGCAGAATGTGACGGAACGAACATAAGGGTGTTTATCGCCCTCACGCAGAGCAACATCAATGTCGGCTGGCAGGGAATGCAGGGCCTTCACCACGTGTGCCGCGACATGATTCCTACACAAACAGGAACGCCTTTCACTGGCCCTTCGATGACCATCAGCGAAACCTTCGAACTGCCTTATCCCAAAGAAGACTGCTATCTCACTGCTTGGGTGCAAAACTATTCGGGCACCAAGGAAGTGTATCAGGCCGTGCGAATGTCAACCTTGCTCGACCTCGATTACGACCTCGTCCTCAAGAATGCCCAAAATGTGATTACAAGCAGTTGCTCGGGTTATCAGAAGCCTGTTCTTACTGTGAAAAACCTTGGTAACCAAACGGTTACATCGTTTGATATTCATGCCGTTAGTGATGACCAGGATTATGTGCAAACTTGGCATGGCGTTCTCGAGGCAGGACAAACAACCACCGTCCAAATGGATGAGTTCGTTGCCGCTCCAGACGAAGCCATCCAGTTCATCGTGTCAATGCCCAATGGCGAAAACGACGGCTTTATGGCCGACAACGCATTGACTGTCAATATGGAAGAAACTTTCAATATTGACGGCTACTTGAAACTCCAGCTTAGGACGGGCAATCATCCCGAAAGTCTTTCTGTTGAGATTTTGGAAACGGGAAGTGGCCAAACGGTCGAGTCTTTTACGTTTGAACAATCGTCCCATGTCTATACAGAAGAAATCGTGCTTCTCAATGCTGGTTGTTACCGCATCATTGTGCGCGATGAACTTGGCGAAAGCATGGGAACGGGATACTTCCAAATTAAGGATGCCAACAACCGTCTTATTATGAAAGGTGGCGGGGCCTCGGGTGCTTTCGGCTACGAAATGAGCACTGAATTGACTTGTGATGGCACGCTCGGCCATAGCGAAACGGTTTCAACTCCCGTCAAACTGTATCCCAATCCATCCGACGGACTTTTCTATGTCGATCTAGGCTCAAGCGAATGGCAGGTCACGATATTTGATTCTATGGGACGCAAAGTGTTTGAAAACCCAATAAAAGGTAATTCGTCCCTCGATTTGAGACACCTCAACAAAGGAGTTTACTTTATGAAAGCCAACAGCGGAACACAGGAATACAAAACCAAATTGATTCTGCATTGAACCTTAGTGGACATCATTATTCTATTCAAGGCGGTCGCTAAGGCCGCCTTTTTTGTATGTTCATCGTTTTGAATGTCGATTCCGCCCAATGACCATTTCAAGGATAGGTATCCGACTTTTTCTGCTCTTATATATTAATAAGGTGTCTCCGATGTTTTCCGTTGTTCATGTAGAAGGTTTGCCTGTTTTTGTGTTTTTACGGCTGTTTGGTGTAAATTTTTCTTGTTGGCAATCAGCGACTTATAAATTTTTTTGAAAAAAGTTTGGATTTTTTCTTGCCATGAACGGAAAAAGCAGTACTTTTGCAGCCGCAAACGACGGGATTGGGGCTGGTTTTGCGGGGAGT
>CADAVB010000002.1 GCA_902791165.1 uncultured Bacteroidia bacterium | reverse complement strand
GCACCGCTATTGTCGGTTTTCTGTTCCATCACATCGTCAAGATGCTCTGCGGTCAATGCAACATCTTCAGCAGTCCAATCGCTTTTCGATGTGCCACGGTCAACAATATTCAAATCAACTTTTGCCATATCTTATTTCATTATTTTCTTGGTGTAATTGTTAATTGCGTCATAGGCGAATTGCAGGAAGAACCTGAATTTGTTGCTATGATCTTTTGCCTTGTAACCATTGCTGGCTTCAATCATGCGAAGCAGATAGTAGGAGTCATCCTTTGCTTCAAGGTCGATGGATTTTACCCATCCATCCATCTGCTTGATGTTGTCGTAATGCAACGGAGCAAACGCACGTTTATTTGTCGAAAGCTCCGAATACCACTGATAGTATTTGTCCGTAAAGCGCACCAACGATTGGAACGCCGCATCTTTATAGAAGCTTCCGTCCAATCCTCTGTTTTTCTTCAACGGGAAGAAATTCTCGTTTGGGAGATTTTGGATGAAGGTTCTCAAAATCATGTAATCAGCAACGCATTTGACAATATCCTTATAGCCACTACCCATCGAAACGAGGTCTAACGACTCCACGTCATCGTCGATGGCTCTGGTCAAGTATTGCCTTTTATCTGGTCTTTCTCTTTTCAGAAAATCAAACAGAGCGGATGCGGCCACCAACTCGATGAAGTTGGCAGTGTCCTCTTGCTTCTTCTCATCATTCTCATATACCTGCCTCAAAGTCTTTTCTCCAGCGTAATAGAGATAATCAGACTGTACGGTGTTCTGATAATAAGCAAGAGCCGCTTTAGTCTTGGTATAGAAGTTGGCAGAGTCAATGTCGCTGCCAGTTGTGGTAGGATCCTTCAGGCCGTAATACGGCAAAACGGTCACAGCTCCCATAAGAGCATTTTTGACAGTAGGATTATCTGCCGCACCTCTAATTTTCTTTTCCAGTAGGGGATAACCAGAGGCTCCCGTACCTCCAAAGATGGAGCTTATGATAAACACCCTGTCATCTTTTTCACATTGGGTCTTAAATGCCTTAAACCAATCCGCTCCTTCAATCATCTCACCAAGCACTACCGTGCCAACATTCGGATTGCCTTTGAAGCCAACAGACAACGGGTTGTTGAGATTCTTGCTTGAAAACAGTGATTGAACGAAAAAGTTATTGATATCATTGGCACCCAAATTGGCCACATTGATATATGAACGGAATTTCTCTTTGTTTCCAGCTGCTTGCTGTGTGTCATTGAGTTGTTCGTTAAGCTCTCCAATGGTAAGCATCTGTGAGTTGAAAAAGCCGTCAAGGGCATTCAACGTAGATGTCCCATTGTTGACCGAATGTCTATAGATTTCCTCGTATGATTCAATCAACGAATGAAGATTCTTCTTTTCCTCTAAATCCAGGTGTGGGTCAAGGATAACAGGAACAACTGTGTATCCATTGGTGCTCATACCACTTGCCATCAGCATGGTGACGCTTTTCATCACACGAATGCCCGTACCTCCAATGCAAAAAACAAATACTTTTTTCATATCGCGTCAGAATTTAGAATTTAAACAATCTGTATGCGTTTGTTGGTAGGAAATTACACCACAATACGGAAACAATGAAATACACCGCCGAAGCATAAATGGCGTTTCCTAAAGCAATCATAAACTCCAGTTTCCATGCTCCATTAAGGCGTGGTGGAACCATCAAATACTCTACGCCGTATGTCACCGCAAACCCTGCAATAAATGTGACTAGCAAGAAGAACAACCAATGAGCAGGTGTATAATGCCTTCCTGGTCTGTTGTTGTAGGGCTTGTAATAGAAGAAGGCAAGCAAGATTCCTAACACCAAGAAGATGATAAGAAGTATCGTGGAGATACCTTCGAGTTTGTTCCAGAATACTCTGGCTTGTTGGTAAAGACTTTCATTGTTCTGGAATTGACTTAAGAAGTCAGTCATCTTTCCAGCAATCCATTCATATAACTTCAGTAACTTCATACGATTAACTGTTTTTAGAGACTAAGATATAATTGGGTTCAAGCGTTGAGTTGACCACACCTCCATAGAACATTCCGACAAGGAAATCCTCTATGGAATATGATTTAGAAACATCTTCTTCAGTTTTTGCCCCACAGAAAGGTCCAAACAAAGTATAGTCCCCATCAGGCAATTCCATCGTCCACTCAATAACATCCGAATCAGTGGGCATGTTGAACACCTTCAATCTTACAGTGGCCACTGCCGTACGCTTCAATTGTCTGTCAGTGATATTCTTGACATCGATGTTTACGTCATCAAAAACAAGGGTTGAGCCATAAAGAGTTTTTGCCTTAAATGCACGGGTGAAATAATCTTTATCCGTCATAATCCATCTGTATGGTGTCAAATCCACTTTCAGATAGATATTGCAAGTGTCGTATGTGTCTGCCTCTTCGTAAGCTACAAATGTGGGCTCTTGTAAATCCATCTGGAAGCACTTTTTAGGAATACCAAAGCTTTCCTTAATCCTTCCATAACGGAAGCCACTCTCGATATTGTCCACAAACCTATGGTTGTTATTCAATAGGGTAGAAATGCCATCGCGCATTTCAGCAACACAAGTTTCATTTCCAATGATCAAGAAATAATATGGTGACACATCGCAAACCGAGTTGCCTTTTTTGTCCAAATAATTAGAGGTAGCGCAAACCAAGCTGATAGCTTTCTCGTATTGTCCAAATATCTTGCTGACATCGGTACTGTATTGAGTCAAAAGCACTTTTGGGGCGGCCGCTCCAATTGGGCTGTATTTCATATCTGAGATCAAAACAGCAACCTCTCCGTGGTCAGCATCCAGTTTAGAGACAATAGTCTGGAGCATTAATGGCACCTTCGTGGATGCAGATGAAACAAACGCTCCAGTATTCATCATCGTTTGAAATTTGCTTAAATCGTATGTGTTTCCTTCGTCACCATTATTTGTCAAAATGGTTACACCTTCTGGCGCAAGCGGCGAAAAGTAACTCAGAATCTGCCAAACATCTTTCTTAAAATCTGTAGGCTGGTTGGCTCTAAAGAAGCCATTCATACTTCCTGACACTTCCACGAAAAACTTCACCTGAGTTAACGGTGCGGAAGTTACAGTTGAATCATTGATAATCCGATAACCGTCTTCTGTAAAATGGGGATCATAATTTGAGTTGATGTCACTCGAACACGAAGTAAATACGGCAAAACCAAGAATGACAAATGTAACTATTAAACGATGAGAGTGTTTCATATCCATATACAAGTCCTTTCTATTACATTCCAAATAATCCAAACAAAAAAGCGTGAAACTCGACTGTTTCCCGCTGTTCAAGGTATTTGGCGTAACCCGTAAATCCGTGAAATAGTCCAGCCCACGCCATGCGTGAGCATTTCGACTAAATCGCAAGATTTACAATCCGTTAAAATCGCCAAATTTTAGAACAGATGAAATTCGTCTCTTATGCTTGCTTATTTATTAATTTATGGTGTATTCTTTATCCGATTCTTTGTGCTTTAGTTATACATTCGATCATTTTTCGCTGCAAATATAGCATATTTTCATTTATCTCACATTTTTTTGTATTTTTTTATCGCCTCCACCTCAACATAAACACCCCTGTTTCGCAAACCATTTTTCCGAGAATCCATGATTTTTTTTTGCCACCCGCCAACCTTTTGTGCCAAAAATTTGTAATTTTGCAAACGGATTCTAACACACTCGACGCCATGACCAAATATCCCATCGGCTTGCAAAATTTCCAAGGCCTCCGCGAAGACGGCTATGTTTACATCGACAAGACCGCCTTTGTCTATGAGATGGCCAGCACCGGGAAATACTACTTCCTCAGTCGCCCGAGGCGTTTCGGGAAAAGCCTGCTGCTCTCCACCATAGAGGCCTATTTCAAAGGAAAAAAAGAACTATTCAAGGGCTTGGCCTTGGAAGGGTTGGAAAAGGACTGGAAGGTCTATCCGGTATTGCACTTGGACTTGAACATTGGAAAATTCGACACTCCCGAAGCTCTCCACGAAAGGCTTAACCATTATTTGTGTGGTTGGGAGAGAACTTACGATCTGGTTCCCGAAACATCGCAATCGCCTGCCACCCGATTTGAGAATGTCATCCGTCAGGCCTATGAAAAGACTGGCCAAAAGGTCGTCATTCTTGTGGACGAGTACGACAAACCGCTTTTGCAAGCCATTGGCAACAAGGAACTTCAAGACGAATATAGAGCCATATTGAAGTCGGTTTACGGTGTGGCCAAAACAATGGACAGTTATATTCAGTTCGCCTTTTTCACTGGGGTAACCAAGTTCTCCAAAGTCAGTGTCTTCAGCGACTTGAACAACCTAAAAGACATCACATTAAGCCATCAATATGCCGAGATTTGCGGCATCACCGAAAATGAAATCAGGGAGAATTTTGATGAAAACGTGGCTCAAATGGCCGAGTCCAACCACTTGACTAAAGACGAATGTTATGCCAAACTGAAAGAGAACTACGACGGGTATCATTTCACGGAAGAGTCGGTGGGAATGTACAATCCATTCAGCCTAATCAACGCTTTATGTGACCAGCGCTTCAAGGACTATTGGTTCGAGACCGGCACCCCGACTTTCCTCGTCGAAACACTGAAACGCACCAACTACGAGCTGGAGAACATGACCCGCGAGGAAGTCACCGCCGACCTCTTGGGAAGCCTCGACAGCATCGACCAAAACCCTTTGCCCCTGCTCTACCAAAGCGGCTACCTGACCATCAAAGACTACAAGCCTCGATTTGACTCTTATGTTTTAGGTTTCCCCAACGGCGAAGTGGAACGAGGGTTCACCCGCTTTTTGTTCAGATATTATGCCCCCATTCGTGCCGACCAATCGGTTTCTTTCATCAATAACTTCACCATTGAAGTGGAAAGCGGACAGCCCGAAAAGTTCATGCCGCGCCTCGAAGCCATGTTCGCCAACCAAGACTACCAAATCATAGGCGACACGGAGTTGTATTTCCACAATGTCACAAGCCTCGTTTTCAAAATGTTAGGATTCTACACTGATGTAGAACGCCACACCACCGACGGACGCATGGACATGCTCGTGCAGACGAAAGACTACATCTACATCTTCGAGTTCAAGATCGACAAGTCCGCTGACGAAGCTTTGGCCCAAATCGAAGAAAGGCAGTATGCCAAGCCTTTTGAACACGACCCGCGCGAGCTATATAAAATAGGTGTGAATTTCTCCACCGCCACGCGGCGCATCGAAAGTTGGAAGGTGGTTCCCTAAGTTTCATTCTCAACAAACCGCCCCCATGAACTGGACCGACCTTCTCTCCAACAAACGCTACGCGCAGCCGCACAAAAGCGCCGACATCCGCAGCAGCTTCCAGCGCGACTACGACCGCATCATCTTCAGCAGCCCGTTTCGCCGACTGCAAAACAAGACGCAAGTCTTTCCGCTGCCGGGCGCACAAATGGTGCACAACCGCCTAACACACAGCTTAGAAGTGGCCAGCGTGGGACGCTCTATCGCCTGCCGCACAGTGGAGAAACTCGCCAAAAAGCACCCCGAATTGAAAGACCGCCAATCCGACATCGAGACCATCGTTTCGTCGGCCTGCCTCGCCCACGACTTGGGCAACCCGCCCTTCGGCCATTCGGGTGAGGACACCATCAGCAGCTTCTTCAAGGACGGAAAAGGAAAAGAACTGAAAAACAGCGTTTTGCTAGAGCAATGGAGCGACCTCATCGCCTTCGAGGGCAACGCCAACGCCTTCCGCCAACTGACGCACCAGTTCACGGGCCGACGCGCGGGCGGATTCTCGCTCACCTCGGCCACCCTAGCCACCTTATTGAAATATCCCTACCCTTCCTTCGACAAGGGCAACCGCAAGAAATACAACGTGTTTTACTCTGAAATCCCTGCCTTTGAGGAGGTTGTGAACGAGTGCGACATCCCGAAAATCGATTCCGAACACCTCGTTTACGCCCGCCATCCACTGTCGTACATGATGGAGGCCGCCGACGACATCTGCTACCTCGTCCTCGACATGGAAGACGCCCACAAACGCGGCATCATCAGCACCGAGGCCATCGAAGGCTGTTTCCTCAGTTTCTTCGACATCAACAAAGACATGGATTTCTACAAGCATAAAGAATTGGCTTACAACGAAGTAAGCGATACCAACGAGCGCATGGCTTTCCTTCGCGCCACCTTAATTAATAAGCTCGTCAATTGCGCGAGCGACATCTTCGTCAAAAATTACGATGCCATCATGGAGGGCCGTTTCGAGAAGAGTTTGATTTCGCATCTTCCTGATTTCGAGAAAACTGCGCTCGACATCTGCCGCGATGCCTCCGTGAAGCACATCTACCGTCACCCGTCAGTGGTGAAAATCGAACTGACGGGCTTCAACGTCATCGGGACGCTTCTGGAACACTTCACCGACGCCGTCTTGAACCCTGACACACCTTATAACAAAAAGCTGCTCTCGATCATGCCCGATCAATTTAGGGCAACGACCGACGACACATACACCAAGCTTCAATCGGTCATCGACTTCATCTCCAACATGACTGACCTTTACGCCGTGCAACTTTACAAAGACTTGAGAGGAATCGACTGATGAAAAGGATTTTGGCCATCGTTTTGTGTTTGCTTTGCAGCGGGATTGTTTTCGCGCAGGAGCCTTTGGTTACAAGAAGCACAAAGTCTTATCTCATAGCCGATTACAATCACAAAGACACAGCTTTTTTAAGAGAAAAATGCCGTCAAGCGGGTTTGGACTTGGGCATTTCGGTGTTGGCCAACCGCGTCGCCACCAACAGCAAATACGTTTCGCCCAAACCTTCGAAACACCTTTTGAGACAAGGCGTTTTACAACTCCAGCTACCCATCGACGACAAACAGAACGAATTTGCCGTTTATCATTCCGAGCTGTTCGACCAACCCACAAACATCAACGTGCTGCAAATCGGCGACGAGCTGATTACCTACCGCACCTCCGAAAAGTCGGGCAACATCAACCTGTTCTACCATTGCGTGCGCGGTGCCTTGGGCACGAAAGCCACGGCACACGGCAAAAACGAACCCGTTTACAAGCTTTGGGACACGCCCGAGCGCACCCTCCTCCCCGACTTCGACCTGCAAAACCAAATGGTACAAACCGAAGCCAAAAAACTCGGCAAAACCGACCATCCGCTTCTGATTTTCAACGACTTGAAGAGTTATGCCTACAACGAGCGAGGCGACGAGGCCATTAGGCATTTCCTCGACACGATGCTCAAATACAACCCCGAAAAACGCCTCCAAGTGGACCTGCTCACGCCCGCTTCGTGGCCTTATTTGAGCCGCGTCAATGAGAACCTACTCTGGAACGAATCGATGCGTACCAAAATCATCGAAACCTTGACCGAAAAGCAGGATTTCTACCACAAGAACCTGATACCGTGGATGATAGGCAACTTCCAAATTTTGTTGGCCGACAAAAACCGCAAAGCCACCACACTTGAGGAATTGGAGTGGTTTCTCAGCAAAGCCGCCGCCTTCGACGCGGGTTTTGGCCTCGATTTCAGCGCGGAAACCATGAAAAAACACGGCCTCACCGATGCAATATTAAACACCGTAAATATATGGGAATCACTGCGTTTGGATAGCATTTTTAGCGCAGAACAAAAAGAGATGTTCAAAGACCCTTACGGAAACTGGCACCTCGAAAAGGCTGACGACAGCACCTATTTGCTTTATAACCAGCACATTTCGCGCCGCTATTTCTGCAACTTCAGCGACGACCGTTGGGAATGGAACAGTCCATACGCAGGCCGTTTCGCCATGCGCATCGCCGTGGAAGGCAAAGGCAGCATCAGCGCCCCCGTTTTCAACACGCCCAACGGCGAACTCGTTTTCCCCTGCACCCTCAAAACCGGGCAATACCTCATCCTCGATTTCGACGGTGCCGCTTATATCACCGACTTGAATTTCAATAAGATAGAAGAAGTGGAAATGCAGGGTAATCCCTTTTTGAACGAAGGCCTTTCTGAAGTGTTATTCACTTGCACCATGAAACCTCAAGAAGGAAAAAATCCATTGGTGACAGTACGTTATTTTACTCGAAACGAATCCCCACAAATGATGGTGTTCCCTTGAAAAAACACCATTAATAAGGATGAAAGTGCAACAAGACTATTCGTATTTTTGCACCATCAAAAAAGAATTAAATGACAACGCTCAATAAACTTGAAATTGGTCAATCGGCTCGTATTCAGTCAGTTAATGGAGAAGGCCAGCGCCGACAGCACTTTTTGGACATGGGCCTCATCCCCGATGCGGTCATTAAATTGGTGAAATTCGCTCCCCTCGGCGACCCGATGGAGGTGATGATTCACGGCTACGCACTCACCCTGCGCAAAGCCGATGCCGCCTTGATTGAGGTAGAACCATGCAGTGCTTCCGAAGACACGGAAAACGATGATCTTCAGAATGATGACCAACTCTATATTACTTCCCTTCCCGACCATAACGCCCACCCTGGCTTGGGCGAAGCGGGCATCTACCACGACAAGACGCACGAAACGCCGCTTCCCAAAGGCACGAAGCTGACTTTCGCTCTCGCCGGACAACAGAACTGCGGCAAAACCACCCTCTTCAACCAGCTGACGGGCGCGAACCAGCATGTGGGCAACTTCCCAGGCGTCACTGTAGATAGGAAAGACGGAGTCATCAAAGGGCATCCCGAAACGCAAGTCACTGATTTGCCTGGAATTTACTCGCTCTCGCCCTACACCTCAGAGGAAATCGTTTCGCGCGAGTTCATCATGAAAGAAAAACCCAAGGCAATCATCAACATCGTGGATGCCAACAACATCGAGCGCAACCTCTACCTCACCATGCAACTCATGGAATTAGGAATGCCTATGGTGCTGGCACTCAATATGATGGACGAGGTTCGCAACAACGGAGGCAGCATCCTCATGAACGAGATGGAGCAAATATTGGGCTTGCCCGTGGTGCCGATTTCCGCCGCGAAAAACGAGGGTATCAACGAATTGGTGGAGCACGCCCTTCACATCGCGAAATATCAGGAAGCCCCTGTGCGTCAGGACTTTTGCGACAAGGACGACCACGGCGGCGCGGTACACCGTTGCCTCCACAGCATCATGCACCTCATCGAAGACCATGCCCAGCGCGCCGACATTCCTGTACGCTTTGCCGCCTCCAAGCTCATCGAAGGCGACTCCATCGTACTCAACGCCTTGCAACTCTCTCAAAACGAGAAAGAAACGCTCGAGCACCTCATCATCCAGATGGAAGAGGAACGCGGCCTCGACCGCGCCGCAGCCATGGCCGAAATGCGTTTCGCCTTCATCAAAAAGCTGTGCGACAAAACCGTGGTAAAGCCCAAGGAAAGCAAGGAATACCAACGCAGTCGTCGTATCGACAAATACCTGACTGGCAAATGGACCGCCATCCCGATTTTCATTCTTGTGATGATGAGCATCATTTACCTTTCAATCGACTTGCTCGGCGCGCCGCTGCAAGACTGGCTCGACCAAGGCATTTCATGGCTTGCCGAGGTTACGGGCAACGCCTTGGCGCATTGGGATGTCAGTCCTGCCGTGCAGTCGCTCGTCGTCGATGGCATCTTCGGCGGCGTGGGCAGCGTATTGAGTTTCGTCCCAATAATCATTCTGCTGTTTTTCTTCCTCAGTCTGTTGGAAGACAGCGGCTACATGGCGCGTGTGGCCTTTGTCAGCGACAGTTTTTTACGCAAACTCGGCCTCACGGGCCATAGTATCGTGCCTATGCTCATCGGATTCGGCTGTACGGTGCCGGCGGTGATGGCCACCCGCACCCTGCACTCCACCCACGACCGTTGGCGCACCGTTTTGCTAACACCTTTCATGAGTTGTTCGGCCAAAATCCCGATTTACGCCTTCTTCACCAGCCTGTTTTTCCCGCATCACGGCGGCGTGGTCTTGATTTGCTTGTACCTCTTGGGCATCCTCGTGGGCGTGGTTACTGCGCTGTTTACCAAATGGTTCGGCAACAAAGGCGATGTGGCACCTTTTGTGATGGAGCTG
This sequence comes from uncultured Bacteroidia bacterium, assembly GCA_902791165.1. Classification (GTDB taxonomy): domain Bacteria; phylum Bacteroidota; class Bacteroidia; order Bacteroidales; family F082; genus Limimorpha. The sequence goes on along the minus strand of CADAVB010000002.1, from coordinate 61,942 downwards.
CCCAACTACCGAATGCCTGGCTTAAAGAATGTCGCCCACCTGCTTTGGGACAAGACCAAGGACTTTCTTCAACGCGCCTTCACGGTGATTTTCCTCGCTTCTTTGGTGATTTGGCTACTCCAAACCTTTGATTTCCATTTCAATATGGTCGAAAACGGCGAAGGCAGCATGTTGGCGAGCGTGGCCGGCTGGATAGCCCCAATTTTCCGTCCCATCGGTTTGGGCGAGTGGCAAATCGTTACGGCCTTGGTGAGCGGCTTCATGGCCAAAGAGAGTGTCATCGCCACCCTTGAGGTTTTGAACGCCATGCCGCTATTCACCACAGTAACAAGCATTTCCATGCTCGTTTTCTGCCTGCTCTACACGCCTTGCGTGGCCGCCGTAGCCGCCATTCGCCGCGAGTTGGGCACCAAATGGATGTTGTTCATCATCCTGTTCCAATGCACCGTCGCGTGGATTTGCGCATGGGTCGCCTACCTCATCGCTAATGCCGTCGTCGCATGAACTGGGCTACCGTCATAGTACTGTTGGTCGTGTTGGCTCTTGTCTTCGTTGCCGTCCGTTCCCTGCGGTCGGGGAAAGGCCAATGCGCCTGCGACGACAAGAAACAGAATGGATGTTCGGGCTGTTCGCTGGATTGTCCGTTTAGACGGTGATTGTTTTTCGCATATTTTTGGGGGCGTACCTTTCGAGAAACGCTTTTTGTTGTATTTTTGCGCCGACATAATCTTAAAAAATGAGTACTAACCAATTTTAAATCCAATGAAAAGACTATTACCCATTGTTTTGTCCGTGTTGACGTTCACAAACATTGGCGTGGCCCAAGACATCTGGCTTGGCACTTCCCAAACCGACAGCAACGGCAAAAGCTTCTACACTTTGAGCAAGAACGGAGTCGTGATGCAAACCCACCAAGACGCGGACAACAGCTATGAGATGACCAACATGATTGCCGTCGAAAACGGCGATGTGTATTACCTCAACCATCTCATGCCCGCCGGCAGCGACCCGATGCAGCAACGCACCGACGTGCGCGTCCAATCTGGCGACGACAACACAGCCGTGTTTAACTGCCCCACTGGACAAGGCATCCACCTCAAGGGCTTGGCCTTCGAGAACGGCGACATCTATGCCAGCGGCAGCTTCCTCGGCAGCGACGGCCTCGAATACGCCTACATTACCAAGAACGGCGAGGTTTTCTACCAAAGCGAACAGAACAGCTACTACAGCGACATGCACGGCATCACCGTGTATGAAGGCGACGTGTTCACCTGCGGCGCCCGGTCGTTCACATCCGGAGCTTCCGACGAAACTAGTTTTTACCCACAAGTGTGGAAAAACGGTTCCCCATTGGCTGTCGCAAATGACAACCATGGTGTCGCTTACGACATCGCCATATACGGCCCCGAAATCTTCGTTTGCGGCAAAGTGTTCATCGGCGGCGTGTGGAAAGGCGCATTGTGGATCACCACTGCCGACGGGGCGCATCCGCTTGTCATGATGGACGTCGTTTCCGACAATGAGTCCGTCTGCAAGAGCCTCTCCTTCGACGGCGGCAACGTCTATGTTTCGTATGAGATTAACGGCATTGAATCCGGAGTGTGGAAATGCAATGTGGGCAACTATACGCCCGCGAAACATTTCACCTACAACGCTACTTGCGCAGGCTGCGGAAACATCGTCGCCAACAGCCACGGCATTTACACCACTGCCGACGACGAGGCCAAGTACTTCCTCAATGGCGAGGCCGTTGCCACCCCAATTGAAGCCCCCATCCACAAGATTGCCGTCCATTGCCCAAGACAAAACACGGCTTGCGATCTGCCTTTCAAAGAAACATTTGAGACCAATGACGAGGCAACATTCCGATGGGAGGATTGGTTCACCTACGACTACGACAACAGCAATAGCGGCTACAAATCGTATTGGCACAGAGTGGATCTCACTGGCAATGAAGAGTATGCCGTGATGCATGGCTACGGTTCAACGATGCAAGGCGGCGACCTCTGCTCGCCCGCCATCACGATACCGAGCGACGTGTACGCCAAATTGGGATTCATAATTAAAGTTGAATACCCTGAGTATTACGAGGACGGCGGTTCATCGGTTTGGATTATCGAAGACGACGGAACGCCTTTGACAACCGACAACTATTCCGACTTCCAAAAAACCGAAATCTGGAACATGGATGCAATCATCGGCTCTTTAGGAATCGAAACATGGAGAGAGATTGAAATAGACCTCTCCGAATACAAAGGAAAGACTATCCGCGTGGTTTTCAGCTATAAAGGAAAAGATGCCCATAAATGGTTTATCGACAATGTAGAGGTATGGAAAGATTCGTATGATGCTGTTGGAGAGAGTGCTTCGACAGCCTTGGCCGTCTATCCTAATCCCGCCTCGGAGAGCATCCGCATAGAAGGCTTTGAAACCGCAAGCGAAGTGAGGATTTTTAACGTCATGGGCGAACTGGTGAAGGTCGTCGAGGCCAAGCCCAACAAGGAAATCGGCATCAGCGAACTGGCTGCAGGCGTTTACACACTGCGCTGCGGCAACGCCACAATGAGGTTTGTCAAGACCCTGTAACCAACGAAGTTTACACCGTTTCTATCGAATAGAGAGAAGGCTTTAACTTGGGTTAGAGCCTTCTTTCATTCTGTCATCAAATGATAATAATGGGGCTGATAACCAGTCCATTCGCCCGTCAAGAGTTCGGGATGGAAGAAATGGATGAAGTCGGCCAAAAGCAGGTCAGGCTCGCACTGCGACTGTTCAAAATAGCCCGTCGGGAGGATGTCGCAAACAATGATTTTCCTGTTTTTGAACGCATCGAAAAGCGGATAGACAGGACTTTCCTTTGCCAAAGCCTGATAAGTCATCGGAAAAGGGTTGGAGTTGATAACACGCCAATAGTCAGCCTTTTGCGCTTTGGCCAAAATGCTCTCGGCATCCATCGGGACGCTGGCCGTCGAGGGATTGTCTTTCCAGATGTAGTCAGCCCCGGCATCGGCGAAAAGTTTGGCGATATAACTCTTTCCGCCGGCCACATACCATTGTCCGTTGAAAGCCAAATCGGAAAACACCGTCGGGCGATGCTCCACATTGGCGCAAAGACCTGAAAGGGCATTGTAACGCCTTTCGATGTCGTCAAACCAAGCATCGGCCTTTTCCTCGCAGCCGGCCAACATGCCAATCACGCGAATCCACTCGGCGCGACCCAAAGGCGTGTTTTCCATATAGTCCGCAAAAGGAAACAGCACCGCCCCGGTGACGTTCAAACCGCCTTGGTTGCCGTCGAAATAGGGCGAATAAAGCAGCGCATCGGGCTGCAATTGAATCATTCTTTCGATGTCGGCGGCAGCCTCCGTGCCAATGTCATAGACTTTTTCTTGCGCCAACAGTGCTCGCATGGTGCTGTCGGTCACGAAACGGCCTTCAAGGATGCCTTTCACGCGGCCAATCTCTCCAAGACGCAGAAAGACAGCCCATTGCGTGGCCGAAAAAGAAATCACCGACTTGACGGGAACGTTCAAAACACCCTTCACATCCTTGTCAATCGCCTTGGTCGTATTTTTAACGATGGCAAAACTGCCCAAGGAAAGCGTGGTGTCCCAAGGACAAATCACCTCCATGCGATAGCCGTAGTCTTTCTCGAAGACCGCGATGTTTCGGGCATGGCGCATAAGGTTCTCGCCTTGCGCCTTTTCGGGAGAATGACTGCTTTTAGGAGCACAAGCCGTAAATGCAAAGAACACTACTGCACACAAAACGTGCAAAGTACGGGTCATATTTGCACGCAGAAATCGCAGAACCCGCAGAAATGCAAAGCATTCAACGAAGTTAAACCTACCGGCAGCCAAATTTGTGTCGTTTTGCGTTTCCAAAGATTCAGCACATTCTGCGTGAGACAAATTATAGGCGTGAGGCATATTATTTTCCATTGATTTCCTCCAAGCAGTCTTTGCACAGGCAGTCGCTGTATTGTTCTTTCAAATAGGCTTTTGTGGTGTCGGAGAGCTTCACCTTCACGCACCAGCAGTCCACGGAATGGACGCACTCAAATGTTTTTCCGCAACGGGGACAGGTTTTGGTCATTTTGTTTAATTGTTGATTAACTCGTTGAATCTTCGATTTGTTGAAAAGTTTAATTGTTGTTGAAAAGTTCGAGCGGATTCTGCAATCCGCCCGAACCAAGTCGGGGATTTGCACCCCCAAAAAAGAATATCAATTATTTAAACAACATTGCACTAGGAAACAGGCCGGCCGCAAACGAGCTTAACAACACTCCGTCGGACGTGTAACGGTAAACGGTGCCAGGCATCGTGCCGTCGGAAATGCAGGAAACATAAATTTCACCCGATTGGGGAGCAACAGCCATATTATAGAAATAGGAGTTTTCGTTGGACGCGATTCGGAATGAGTCGGAGAATGCTAGCGCATCCACATCAAAGCGGCGGATTTCGCTGTTGGAAGACGCTCCGAATGCTGTCTCACTCACGACGACATACAAGTAGCGGCCGGTAGGATCAGACTTCATGCACGTCGAAGCGTAGTTCGTCACGGTGGCCGTTATGGTGTCCATAACGCTTTCAAACGTAACGCGACATTGGGCGGTCTTCAGCATCGGGTCGATCTCCCATAAACTGGGCGACTCGCCATAATCCTCATCCCATGCACGGCCTTCACAAAGCACCCACACATGGCCGTTCTTATCGACTGCCATGCAGTTCGGTTCCTTCCCCACTTGAATTTCGGCCACTTTCACGTCGTTGTTCAAGTCCACGACCTGAACGGTGGTGTAACTGTCGTGCGAATTGGCATCAACATAATAGTAGGACCAGTTGCTGACATACAATTCGTTGCCCACTTGCACCATCTTTTCGGTGGTGTTGCCCATTTCGACCGTGCCTGTGTGCGTCATGTCCTGCGGGTTGATAATCCACAAATTGGTACCAATCAAGTCGCTGACGTATGCCTTGTTTGGAGCCACAACGTGCATTTCGCGCGGCGAATAAAAATCCAACAGTTTGAAAGGTTTCGTCGTGTCGATGCGGATGGTGTTGGCATCCATTTTATAAATGAGGTTGCTGTTATTAACGACAATGTATAATTTGCCATCAATAATAGCCATGCTTTGCGCCACATCGCCCAAAGTCTGGACCAAGTCGAAATTCACCCTTTTGAACAGGGAATTGATGACGGTGTCGGCCTCTGGGTCGTAGAATGTCAGCGTCGCATGGCCGCCTTGATAATCACCTTCGTTGAGCACAAAAACGCCATGCCCGACCGAGAACTCCGCCGGAACATAAGGGTCGTCGGGCTTGCAGGAAAACATTGCCGCAGCCAACAAAGCCAAAAGAAAGAGTCTTACACTTTTCATAACGATTCAATTCATTGTTTTAGAACCTGTTTCGTAATCGTTCCGCCTTCGCAAACAACGCGAACGAGATAAACTCCTTTAGAGAAAGAAGTCATGTCAATGGATTCTGATGCCGTCGTCATCACTTTCTGTCCCATAGCGTTATAGACCTCAACCGATTGCAGATTTTCGGCATTAATGGTGAGGCGGTCTTTCACGGGATTGGGATACAGAGAAACACGCGCTTCTCCATTTTCTGGCACATCAAAATGGTCCAGGTCATGAATCACGCCAACAGCATCAAGGTCGAAGCCGCTGGAATAGAAATTCGTGGGCCATGGGTCATTGACAATATAGCCTCGCGAGTCGCGGGTGGCATACTCGGGGTCGATGCTTCCCACCACGTCCACCAGACGCACATGGGTAACCTTGTTCTTGTCGAGCAAGGCATTGTCTTCCACCTCGTCGAGGTCGAAGGGGGTGCCGTACATAGCACCGTATTTGCTGGCAAAATTATGGAGTTGAGCGGGATTGATGGCACCTCCATTTCCGATTTGCGTTTCGGTCTGCACGTATGACACGGCGGGAAAACGGAAAAAGTTCACGCCATCGGAACTGACTTCCACAAAAGCGAGTTCAAGGAAATACAGGGTCATCGTCGTATCCTGATCGGGATGAAGCCCATTCTCGAACACGGCGAAGTCGGGGCCAGGAAGGTTGCAGATGGGCGAGGCGAAGGTCAGCGTGGCCGTGCCGCCGTCGCCGAGACTGACCACGTCCATCGTGCCGCCTGGAACGCCCAAGGCCAAAGATTCTTCGCCATAGCTCGCAAAGCCACTGGCGGGCCTATCAATACGCATCGGGCCTCGCTCAATGGTGCAGCTCGTAGCCCATGCCACGAATGCCGACGAGTCGGCGTGCATGGCCGTGGTGCCGACGATGCCCTCTGCCGGCGCAAACTGTGCCCAGAGCATCGTCGGCATCAATGCCAACATCAGGAAGGAAATCCTTTTTATCATTTTACCACGAGTTTGGCAGTACGCACGGCGCTGTCGTTGCTCACGGTGACGAAATACACGCCAGCGTTCATCGTTTCGGTGCTGATGCGCACTTGCTCGCCTTCAGCAGCCACGACAGTTTGCCTGCTGACCAAACGGCCTTGGATGTCATAAATCGAAACATCATTCAGACCAGCGTTTTCAATGGTCACGAAGGTTTCATTGACAGCGGGATTCGGATAGACCGACAAGGTGAAAGCGCTGTTTTCGCTCAAGTTAGTGTAAACCGAAGCGGGCGCAACACTCTGTTCCCAAACGTAGGTCCATGGAGCGATTTCCGTTCCGCAGGCCATGTCGCCCCATTTGATGAAGTCGCCGTTCACAACGATTTGTTCGTCGTAGCCCACCATAGCTCCAATGCCGTTCACGTTGTACATGAAGTAGGACATATCCGTAACACCCCAAACGATGTCGCCTTCATTGAAGGTGATGTCGGAAACAAAACCCCACGAGGCATCATAGTCGAATCGGCCGTCGGCCTCGGCGATGGCATCCATGACGGTTTTCACGGTAACATCGGCCGTGCTGAAACGGTAGCCCCATGCCAGGCACTTGTTAGGATCGGCCCAATTGACGGCAAACACCACTTCGTTTTCGCCTTCGCCAATCCAGTATAGGATTTCAGAAGGATCAATCTTGGCTTCCACTGCGAAAGGATAAACAGCGGCCACTTCCTTTTCCCAGACGTAGGTCCACGGGGCAATCTCGGTGCCACAAGCCATGTCGCCGAACTTCACGAAGTCCTCGTTCACCAAGATCTGCGAATCGTAGCCCACAGCGGCGGCAACGCCATTCACGTTATACATAAAATAGGAGCCTTCGGTCACGGACAAATCCAACACGCCGTCATTGAAGGTGATGTCGGAAACAAAGCCCATCGAGGCATCGCAATTGAAACGATCGTCGGCAGCGACGATGGCATCAACAACTTCTTTCACCGTCACGGTAGCCTCGTTGAAACGGTAGCCCCAAGCCAGCGCAGTGTCGGGTTCGGCCCAATTGACGCAGAAAATCACTTCATTCTCACCTTCTCCAATCCAGTAGCGGATTTCGGCAGGTTCGATGGTGGCCTCAACGGCATCGCTACCGGCGTTCGGGTCGGTGGCAGGAATGATTTCAGTGGTCCAGCTGATGGAGGACCAGTCGGGCGCAATGAGGCTGCAAGCATAGCCGCCAATCTTCACAAAATAGCCGTTTTGAATCGGTTCGTCAGCCATCATGTTTTGACCCATCATGCCGTTCACGCTGTGCATGGGAATGTCGTAATCAGAATCGCCCCATTGTGCGTCTGGATTAGGGCACATGGTCAGATTGTACTCTTCATCAACGTAGGTGATGTTGGTGGGAGCTGCACCGATCACCGTCAAGCGGCTGTCGGCATCTGCAATGGCCGTGAGAGCTTGAAAAACCGTGGCATCGCCATCAAAACGATAGCCCCATGCAAGAGCCGTTTCGGTGAAACTGCACCAGTTGATGGCAACCACCACTTCGTTTTCGCCTTCGCCAATCCAGTACTTGATTTCGTCGGCAGTGATGGTGGCATCCTGCGCAAACAGGTTGGTCGAAAACAGACCAAAGATTCCCATGAGGAACAAAAGGGTAAAGTTTTTGAATCGCATAATACTTTTAGCTTTAAAGATTTGATAATTAGTTTATTAATTTCTTACTTCAAAACTTCAAGGATAGTGTTGGTACACCTTATTAATACATAAGGGAACGCCAGCTCTTGTCCCGAAAGCTTCGTTTCAGCGACATGCGGCAGGTCTTCTGACTCGCTCCTTTTGTTCCGTCCGCCTTCCCGAAAGTGTTTGGTCTTTCAGTGGCATGATGGACGGCGCGAAGAGCATACAGCAGCGGGAACTGTACGGGGTTCTCACCCGATTCCCTATTGAGCCTCTCGGCACCGCATATCGGCCGCAAAGATACAGTATTTTTCTTTTCTGTCTTGCACACCAAGCAAAAAAGTTTCTATTTTTGCAATCTGTAACTTAATTGACCGTTTAGCAATAAAAGCCCATTTCATGAAAAAGACATTTGCCCTCATCACCTTATTATTAATAGGCCTCGGCATCGCCCGCGCACAGAACGTTTATTTTGCCGGACAGTCGGGCGATACGGCCCAAGTTTGGAAGGACAACACACTGGTTTTCAGCCTTTCCGACACGCTTAGCCTTCATTTGGACGACATGCGATTGGCCAACGACAGCACCTTCTATTTGGCCGGCCATGTTTCCGACACCGCTTTCACCCAAGGCCGCGTATGGCTGAATGATAGTTGCGTCTTCGCTGGCAACCCCAACTCCGTCGTCAATAAACTGCATCTTGGCGAAGATAGCTGGATGGCGTCAGGCTACTCCACCAACGCCACGGGCTATATCAACGCCGCCGTGTGGCAAAACGGCATCCTGACCTATTCGCCTAACGACAGCATCAACTCATTCGCATACGCCCTTGCAGTGAACGGCAGCGACATTTTCTATGCTGGTTGCGTTTCGGTTGATGACACCCTGGGAATCGATGTGGCCACCGTTTGGCAAAACGACACCCTGCTTTGGCAAGATGGCTACGGCGGGTGCATCCTCGACATTTTCCACGACGGCACCGACCTTTACGCGGCAGGCTATTTCGTGCTGGAAGGCCTCGTGAGCGCAGCCTTGTGGCAAAACGATTCCATCATCTTCAGCGCCGGCAACCTCGATTACGATGCCCTATTCTCCGCAATGGACATCCACAACGGCAGTATCTATCTCGCTGGTTACATCGACGATAGCCTGACCGTCTGGCAAGACGGTGAAGTGCTTTACAGCCATCCCTTCGACAACACAAATTCAGAAATTAACGCATTGGTTGTCAATGAATTTGGCGTATATTATGCGGGTAGAATCAACGGCGTTGCAACGGTATGGAAAGACGGCGAAATCCTATACCAACCCGAAGGTTGCGAGGTCGTAACAGCCTTGTGCGTACTACCTTCCCCGCCCCTGCCCGACTTCACCCTCACCGTTGTGGCCAACGACACGCTGATGGGCAGCGTTACAGGCAGCGGAGTTTATCCTATCGGCGACACGGCCACCATCGAGGCTTTCCCCAACATCGGCTGCGAGTTTCTTTTCTGGAACGACAGCATCACCGACAATCCGCGCGACGTTGTGGTTACGCAAGACAGCACTTTCACCGCGCATTTCGGCTTCATCGAATACCTTATCGAGGTTTCCGCTTCGCCCGAAGACGCCGGAACGGTTGCGGGCGGTGGCATCTATCATTACGGCGACACCGCCACTTTGACCGCCTCTCCCCTTTCGGGATTCGAGTTTCTCGGTTGGAGCGACAGCATCGCTGACAATCCCCGTGATGTCATCGTGGCTGCCGACAGCAGTTTCACCGCATTGTTCGGCATCCGCCAATGCAGCGTCGCGGTTGTGGCATCGCCCGAAGGCGCAGGCACTATGACTGGCGGCGGCACCTACGCCTTTGGCTCCACCATCGAAATAGAGGCCACAGCTAACGAAGGCCACGACTTCCTGCAATGGGCCGATGGCATCGCCGACAACCCGCGCAGCGTCACCATCACGAGCGACACCACCTTCACCGCCGAGTTCAGCACCTACCAATACGAAATCAGTGCCTCCGCCACTCCCGAAAACGGCGGAACCGTAAGCGGCATCGGCATCTACGACCATGGCAGCACGGCCACTTTGACCGCCATCGCCAATGAATATTACGAATTTGTCTGCTGGAACGACGGACAAGCATCGAACCCTCGCAGCTTTATTGTCACGCAAAACGCCACTTTCACGGCCATGTTTACCAAAACGGGCACCCCTGAGTTTACCATCACCGTCGTTTCCGACAATCCCGCCTTAGGTAGCGTGAGCGGCGGAGGAACCTTCCCGGAGGACAGCCTCATTGAAATTGAAGCCCTTCCTGTCGAAAATGCACATTTCTTGCGTTGGGACGACAACAACACCGATAACCCGCGTAGCATCACCGTCACCCACGACCAGACTTTCACCGCCTATTTCGAATTGAAGTCCAGTTACAATGTCGTGGTGCGTTCAGAAAACGAAACCATGGGCACCGTGTATGGCAGTGGCGTGTATCTGGCCAACAGCACAGTCGGTATCGGCGCCATTCCCAACGAAGGCTACCATTTTGCAGGATGGCAAGACGGCATCATGGACAACCCGCGTTTCGTCACCGTAACCGAAGATTGCGAATTTATGGCTTCGTTCGCCGAAAACCCTATTCCGACCTATACCGTCACGATTTATTTTGATGAAAACCAAGGTTTTGCTATTGGTTCCGGCACCTACGCAGAAGGAAAAACAGCCACCATCGCGGCCATTCCGAACGACGGCTACCAATTTACAAAGTGGAGCGACAACACCACCGAAAACCCCAAGGAAATTATTGTGGATCGCGACATCTTCATCGCTGCTTTCTTCAACGGATTAGGCGTTGAGGAACAGCCTTGGGGCTTCGTCACGCTCTATCCCAATCCAGTAGAGGACAACCTTCACATTGAAGGAATGGAAGGCGAACTGAAGCTCTTTAATGCTAATGGATTGTTGGTCAAGAGTTGGCACCTCGATGGCGACACCACCATAAGCCTTGCCGGACTTCCCGCTGGAGTCTATTTCATCGGCACAGGTGGGCGTTTCGCCAAGCTCATCAAGAAATGACAAAACGGACGAGCCGACCCTATCGGGCCGGCTCGCTTTTCTTTTTAGTACCGTCAGAAACTCAAGGTCATCCCGATGCCGCCTGGCAACAAACCGAAGTCTATTTTTATCGGGTTACCATAGGCTGTTGTACCTAAACCTTCGTTATAAATAGTTGCGCTTTTAGTCATGTGTTTGAGGTACACAGGAATCAGTCCTAAACCGATGGCTGCGACACCCAAGCCACCGCCAAACACATAAGGATTGAACTCTCTTCCTCCTATCACATTGCCCAATTCCCAGCCCATGGCAAAGCCTCCGATGCCAGCCAGCGCCATAGAAAAACCATTCGCCACGCCGGCTTTCTTCGCCTCCTTGAGTGCCAATTCGTTGTTGGCTACAATGGCCTTCATGGTTTTCGCATTCGTCACCATTTGACCCTGATACGAGAACTTGTGCCCTTTTTCAATAACGATGGGTTCATTGGTCGTCTGGGCGTGAAGCGACGCCAATCCAAGCAAAAGCATAACTGCAAACAATAATACCTTTTTCATTTCTATAAAATTAAGATTTTATCTACCATTAGAGTGTTCCAGCCTGTTTCTTGGCCCAATACTCCTTGAACACTGTATGGTTCTTTTCGAGGAGCGCTGGCGTGTCGAGGCCGTAAGGGCATTTCTCTCGGCAAGCATTGCAGTGCTTGCATTTGTCAATGAGTTTCATCTTTTCGGCCCATTCCTCGGTGAGATACACGCTATACGGCGCACGTTGCAGGAAAAGGCTCATGCGGGCGCAGTCGTTGATTTGGATGCCCACCGGACAAGGCATGCAATAGCCGCAGCCACGGCAAAAGTCGCCCGAAAGCTCATTGCGTTCTTTCTCAATCTTGCGCCACGCCATCGACGAGAGTTCTGGCTCACGCTCTTGATAGGAAATGAACTCGTCCAGTTCGCTCTCGCGCTGTATGCCCCAAATCGGGATGGCATGGTCGAATTGGTTAAGGAAGGCATAGGCCAAAGCCGAGTCGGTAATCAAGCCGCCTGCCATGGCTTTCATGCAGATGAAGCCCATGTTGTGCTTGTGGCAGGCCTCAACGATTTTCTGGTCCGATTCCGTCGAGATGTAAGAGAACGGATATTGAAGCGTGTCGTAGCAGTCGCGTTCGATGGCCTCTTGCGCCACCGACTGGCGGTGGCTGGTGAGGCCGATGAAACGAATCTTGCCTTGACGCTTGGCCACTTTCATGGCGTCGTAAAGGCCTTCTTTGTCGCCCGGACGCGGACAATAGCTTGGATTGTGGAATTGATAAAGATCCAAATGGTCGGTCCTCAACTCGCGTAAGGTAGTATGAAGGTCTTTCCAAAAGTCCTCAATCGTGGTAGCCATAGTTTTGGAGGCCAACACCACTTTGTTGCGACGGTCGGCGAAGGCGGCACCTATCTTGCTTTCGCTGTCAGTATAGAACCGCGCTGTGTCGAAAAAGTCGAAACCGTTGTCCATGGCTTTCTGAAGCAAGTACACCGCTTCCTTTTCGCTGATTCTCTGGATGGGCAATGCGCCGAAGCCGTTCTTATTGACCTTCAAGTTGGTCTTTCCTAACGTGATGATTTTCATGGCTACAATGTTTTTGCGGTACAAAAATAAGAAAAGTTTCCGTATGTTGCTCCGTTTATGGAAAAAAAATGCCTAAATGGCTGCCGAAATACCATTTTCTCGTCTGAAACCGCTATTTTTGCACAAATTTTCACGAATGAGGATATTGATTATCAATGGACCCAACCTTAATTTGCTGGGCAAACGCGAGCCTGAAATCTATGGAAGCGTGTCGTTCGAGGATTATTTGCCACAGCTTCGCGACGGGTTTCCGCAGCACGAAATCGACTATTTCCAGTCGAACCATGAAGGTTGCCTCATCGACAAGCTGCAAGAGGCCGACGGCCAATATGATGCGGTGGTGATGAATCCCGGTGGCTATGCCCACACTTCCATCGCTTTGGCCGATTGCATCCGCGCCATCGACACCCCAGTGGTGGAAGTGCACCTTTCCGACATCACCAAGCGCGAGCCTTTTAGGCGACATTCCTACACCGCCGAGGCCTGCGAGAAAGTCTTCATGGGATTGGGGCTGAAAGGTTATGAAGAGGCAATAGCAGATCTTACGAAAACTCCCCCGCACCAAGGTCGCTGAACCGTTTCTTTCCGCGCAATAGGCTTTGGATAACAATGTTCCGGCGATAAATGCAACTCACCTGATGGTGCGAGCCTTTTTTTCGCTTGGCACGCAGTGCGCGCAACCGCTTGTAAAAGTCCCAATGCGCCTTGAAGACCATGCAAAAATCCTTAAAACAGCCCTCGGCAAGGAACTTGAGCGCTGCCACCCAATCGAGGAAGATGCGACAGAAAACCACCATAAAAACCTGATTGCGAGGCAGATTCTTAACCAATAGCGACAAATTGTTGCGGAAATTGAGATAGGTCTTGCGCGGCGAGTTTTTGGGCAAAGTGCCTCCGCCAATATGATAAACCACCGACTGCGGAAAGCAAAACACCTTGTAGCCCGCGTTTTTCAGCCGCCAACACAGGTCGATTTCCTCCATGTGGGCAAAAAAACTGTCGTCGAGGCCGCCAATTTGGTGGTAAAGGTCGGCGCGGACAAACATACAAGCTCCCGTGGCCCAAAACACCTCCATCGGCATGTCGTACTGGCCTTTGTCCTCCTCCAAATTCTGAAACACGCGCCCGCGACAAAACGGATAGCCGAACTTGTCGATGAAGCCGCCACACGCGCCCGCATATTCGAACTGCTCCTTGTGGTAATACGACCTGATTTTGGGCTGACAAGCGGCAATATTGGGGTCGGCATCCATCATTTCGATGATGGGTTCTATCCAGCGCGGCGTTACCTCAATATCGGAATTGAGCAGCACATAATATTGGGCTTCAACCTGTTGCAAGGCAAGGTTATAGCCCGTCGTGAAGCCTCCGTTGCTACCGTTTTCAATTAGGCGCACCTCGGGAAAACGCTCGCGCATGAACGCTACAGAGTCATCGGTGGAAGCATTGTCGGCAACGATGACTTCGGCTAACGTCGGGTCGCAGTTCGCGATGACATTGGGCAGAAACTGTTCAAGAAATTTTCTGCCGTTGTAGTTCAATATGACGACGGCCACTTTTTTCATGGCGTTTCTATGTTTCGTTGGCGTTTCCAGCGGCGGTGCGACCACAGCCAATTATCGGGCTGCTCGTGCAGAAAGCGTTCGATGTGGCGCACATATTGCTCCATAATGTAACCTTTCTCCGTTTCCTTGGGCGTTTCGGTGATGCTATGGAAGGTCAGTTCGTAATAGCCTCTTTTCACCCGTTTCATGTCGATAAAGACGACGGCATAGTCAAGAAACTGGGCCATGCGTTCAAGACCCGTAAACCAGCTCGTGTCTTGATGCATGAAGGTCGTCCAATAGTCCGACTTGTGGCCCATCGGCGACTGGTCGGCCAAAATCAGCACCTGGTCAATTGTTCCAGTACGCTTGGCCAAAGTACGCAAAGCGGCATCGGATTCAATCATCTCCACGGGCAGTGCGGTTCGCATTTCGTAGATGAAACGCTCGAAAACGGGATTCTTCACCTTTTTATATATGGCCATGGGATGATGCGGCGAGAGGGTCTGCATCCGTTTGCCGAACCATTCCCAGTTGCCCGAATGTGGAATGGCGAAAAAAAGGCTCTTGCCTTTCGCATAAAGATCGGCAATTAACTCGGGATTGGTGACGGCGATGCGGCGTGTCACCTCATCTACCGACATTCTAGGCAGTTTGAACATTTCCACCACTTGGTCACAAAGGTTGTGGTAAAACTGTTTCTCTATGGCCTTGATTTCACTATGACTCTTTTCGGGAAAGGAGCGCGACAGGTTGTTTCTGACCACCTTACGACGATAATGCGCCACGTGATAGACCATTATGAAATAGAAATCGGACTTGAGGTAGAGAAGCCAAAACGGGCAAATCGACATGCAATAGGCCCACAACCTCACGAAAAAGAATCCGATTCCATTCATCGCTTATCTTGGGTTGTTGTAAAGGTCGCCCGCATGCGAGCCCCACATTTGTTCGTATTCCGTTTGGTCCACACCTTGGTCGAAGCCCACACCATAGACGCGTGAATAGATTTCAAGTTGCCAGCGGTAGTTGTTCACCTCGCCCACCACGTCGGAATGGATGAGGTGGTAGTCGTTGGTCGATTCGTCTTTCGACATGAACACGAAACGCTTGTTGCGCTGGTTAGCCACCGTGTAATAATGCCAGATCTCGTAAGGATAGGCATTGGGCTCGTTGGGGCTTTCGACAATTTTGTCGGGCTGGCCGTATTTGAGGAAGACATAGCCACGGTCGGAACGATAGCCTGGATAAGAGGTGGTTCCAAACGACTGATTGACGCGCTGAACAGCGGCCAGATAGTCTTTCCAGGCATTTTCGGGCGAGACGGGTGAACGCATCGTCCAGAAATTGAAGAGAAACTGCTGCATGGTGGTTACATCGCCAGTTTTCATCATGCCGGAGCAATAGTTACGCTCTGTTTCGGAGCAAATGGGGTCGAGATAGGCAATATAGCGGCTAAGCGTGTCGCGGTCAGTGATTTTGCTGACAAAGGTATTGCTGATGTTCACACCTGAAAGGTCGGCCATGTCGAAGCCCACGCCCGGGTTGCTGCGTTGGAAGAAGGCACTGTGGCTGCAGATTAACGTGTTGCTGCGGTCGCGCATTTCCACCACCAAATAATAGTTGCCCGAAGGCAGGTCTTTGATGTCGATACTATTGAGCAGAATGTTAGCTTGGGCAACGTCCATACGGGTGCTGAAGCTGTAGCCTTGCATCACCGACGACGATTCGCTGGTTTCGATGTAATAATTGACCAGGAACTTGCCTTCGTCATAGAGTTTATTGCTGTTGTAGAGTTCTGTGTAGAACTTTAGTTTGTTTTCCGAAGCACCATAGAAAGGATACACGCGAGGAAGGAAATCGAGACCGCTTTTCGTGCACATCGAGGGGTTGTCGGCTTTGGCGTAGTCGTCGAAAAACAAGATATCGGAGATGGCTGGAACATTGTCCGCATAATCAACACTCACGGTGATGCGTTCGCTTGAGGGGAGCGCTTTTTCCGCGTTCAGGTCCACAACGCTGATTTCCATGTCGTATTCGCCATTCGGCAAAATGAACCGTTGTTGGTCGATGAAAGCGCCATCAAGGTTGGCCGTATCGGTCACTACAGGGCTGTTCAGCGCGACTTTTGAGTGGTTGCAAATCAAAGAATCACCTTTCGGTCGAAACACGGTGGTTATCTCCACCGTTGCCCTAAATTTTCCGGGTTCAAATTCCTTATAGACAGCCGAATAGCACTCGAAAGCGAGGGCATTTTCCACGTAAGGAGAAAGCCCTGGAGCATTGTAAACCGTGGTGGAAAGGAAAGGTTTCAATACTTTCACCTGCGCCCAGCCAGTGGCGGCGAGCAGCAGTATGACAAAGGTCAAAATCTGTTTTTTCATCGCAATTAAAATTTGCTACAAAATTAGTAATTTCGGCGAAACTAACGGCCAAAAAAATTTTTTTTCCCCGATTTGTCGCGACCAAAGGGAAAAAGTCGTACTTTTGCAGCGGAGATATGGCTGAGTGGTCGATAGCGGCGGTCTTGAAAACCGTTAAGCCGAAAGGCTTCGGGGGTTCGAATCCCTCTGTCTCCGCATGGTGGCGCGAGCCACATACCGAGTCCACAGGAGAGATGCCGGAGTGGTCGATCGGGGCGGTCTCGAAAACCGTTGAACGCTTTGCGTTCCAAGGGTTCGAATCCCTTTCTCTCCGCTACAAAAAACGGCTGGCCCAGCGGGTCAGCCGTTTTCATTACAAGGTATGAAAAAGGGATTTACTTCATTATAAAGGCATTAGCGCTTCGGCGCGTTGATGCGCGTTACGGATCCGCTGCCCATCTTCTGGCCCTTTGCTTCGGCATCGCCGTAATAGCTGATGTCGCCAGAGCCGATGATGTTGTACTCCAAGGTGCCGTTCACTTTGGCTACGATGTCGCCAGAGCCGGCAATGTCTGCCTCCAAAGTGTCGATGTCGCAGGCCAAGTCGATGTCGCCTGAGCCAGCCACGCTGACCTCGGCCTTCTTGACCGCACCCTGACGCACCATCAAGTCGCCCGAGCCAGCAATGTTGCCGTCCAACGATTCGGCCACAAGGTTTTCGCAGACCAACGTACCCGAACCAGCTACATTCAACTCGATTTTATCGACAGTAACAAGCTCTTGGAAGTAAATGTCACCCGAACCAGCCACATTAACATCCAGCTTTTTGCCGTTCAGCGGACTGAGCGCTTTGAAAGTGCCGCTACCTGCAAGGTTGATGTCCTCAACGCTTGGGGCGCTGACTTCGATGACAAACTCAGTGGCATCCAAGCGAACGTTTTTGTGCTCGTTGGACTTGCGCAAGTTCAAGTCATTATCCTTCACCTTGATTTCAAGGTAGTCAAAGAGGTTTTCGTCCACGGTGACGGTGCAGGTGTAATGGTCTGAAACGGTGAAGTTTACCGTAGCGGGCAACGAAGCGGAGATTTCGTTGAAAGCGGTAACATCGTAGTTGCGCGTGACGATGTTGCCGTTGCCTTTGACGGTTTCGCCGCCAAACGACTCGCCATTCAAATTGAAGGTGCATGAGATGAGTGCAGTGCAGATAATGACTGCTGCGATAAGCAAATGATGTCTTTTCATTGTATTAGGTTTTAATTGATTTCTTGTTAGACGGACTTGCGCCGAAAAAGTTACAGTTCATACGTTTTTTTTATCTCGTCGAGGCCGATGCCCAAGAGTTTCATCTTCTTGACCACTTCGGGCAGTTCCTTTTCGAGGAACTCCTCGCGCATTTGCTTGAGTACGATGTCTTTGGCTTCGGGCGCGATGAAATAGCCGATGCCGCGCTTGTTGTAGATGATGCCCGCAGCGGTCATGGTCTCGTATGAGCGCATGATGGTGTTGGGGTTCACTCCGAGTTGTATGCCGTAGTCGCGCACCGACAGGATACGGTCGTCGGCCTTCAGTTCGCCGCGCAGAATCTGCTCATAGAGTTGCGAGCAAATCTGCAAGTATATGGGTTTGTGTGCGTTAAATTCCATGGTTTAGTATTTTTGTGTTTTGATTTTACGATAGGTGAAGTAGAGCAGCATGGCGGTAATGATGACATTGATGACCATAGCCCAGATGGTTCCATTGTGCCATAAGCGAACCATTTCCATTTGAGAAAGGTTCTCAAGGCTCTCAAACCATTGCTGAATGCGTTCGCTCGAAGCGATTAAGAGACCGAAAAGCATTGAAATTACATAGGAAATGCCGAGGTAGCAACCAAAGGTTCTTCCGGCTTTGTGCTTCTTAAAGAGCATGTTGCCGAGCATGAAGATAGCCGCCCATTTGAGGATGGTAACATAGAGTATAGTGCGAATCACGCCGACAGGGAACACATCGGAGATAGAGGCACTCATTTCACCCATCTGTACCACACCGTCGGTGTTATCGGCCAAACGGACAATCTCGTTAAGCGAATAAAGGTGTATCGGTTTGTCGAAACCACCAAACGGGAAGAGTGACAGCAGCGTATCGACCAAGTAGCCGCCAAAGAAGACGATGACAGGCGTAATGATGGCGCAGTAGATGAACATGCTGACGAACTTTTCCAATGAGGAAGTCGGCATCATGGCGAAACCCACGCCTTCGCGAGAGAGATTGGCATGGCCATAAACTTTCGACGGGACCAACATCATGGCAATGGCCGTCCAAATGCAGAGCGTACCAAAACGGAATCCTGATTCGGATGTCGAGCCGAACAACAGGTTGATAACCCAAGAGATGGCATTCAGACTGCAAAACACGATGAGCGAGATGCCGAAGTTGCGAAGATACATTTTGCCGTCGTTGAGCAAGAGGTTCTTGAAACGGTTGAAACTAAATGTATTATTCATAATCAGTATTTTTGATTCTTAATTTTACGATAAGTGAGAACATAGAACACGATAGCGATGACCAGCAGGAAGGCACTGTAAACCCAAAGCAGGAACCGCTGTTCCAAACGGGCACTGGTGTTTGTAACCCATGTACCAAAAGTTTCCCAGAAATTGAACAGTTGCATGATCATGATAAACGAAAATACAATCAGCAATCCCCAAGCAAAAGTTTTGGCAGCTTTACGGCGTTTAAATACCATGTTGCCAAACATGAAGATAGACGACTCGGCCAATGTGATAGTAACAAGCGCTACAACCAACATCATAAAGTCGCCGAAACTGGTATTTCTCAAAAAATCTTCATACATGGCGATTCCCTTGAAACCTCCGAAAGGCAACAAGGTCAAGAGGCAGTCCACTATCCAGCTGCCCAACAAAGTCAAAACGGGAGTAACGATCGAGCAGTAGATGAACATGCTGAAGAACTTCTCCAAACTGGTGGCGGGCATCATGGCAAAGTCCACACCCTCACGTGGCAGGTTGGCCTTGCCATAGATACGCGACGGTGCCGACATGAGGGTTATTGCCACAATGATGAACATGATCATCTCGCGTTCCTCAACGAGCAATTCATAATCGAAGATCAGAGTCGTTAACCAAAATAAAACAGGCAAACTTATCCACACTATCAGCGTGATGCCGAAGTTGCGGATGAAACGCTTCCAATCGAAAGCCACCACCTGACCGAAACGCTTGAAATCAAAAGTGTTATTCATAGCATAACCCTTTCTCAACCAAACATTTGTTTGATGGTTTGCTTGTTTTTCATGACGGTGTTGAACAGCACCTCGATGCTGACCTTGCTGTCGAGGCCTTCGGGGTTGCGGATGACATTGACATAGCCGCCGGGAATCATCTCGCTGTAGAGCGCGGTATCGTCCTTCTCCATGCCGTAGTCGAAGTAGAGCTTGTCGGTGATTTCGCGGAACGAGGCCTTCAGCAGCACTTCATCATGGTCGAGGATGATGATGGGGTCGATGAGGTTTTCCACATCCTTCACCTGATGGGTGGAGATGATGATGGTGCGGTTGTCGTTGGCGTGTTTGGCGATGACCTGACGGAAGAGGGTTTTCGAGGGAATGTCGAGGCCGTTGGTGGGCTCGTCAAGGAGCAGATAGTCCGTGTTGAGGGCCAAGGCGGTGGAAATGAGGCATTTCTTCTGCTGACCGAATGACATTTCGGCGTATTTGCGCGTCGGGTCGACGTCCAACTCCTTGCAGAGTTCAAGGAAGAGGTTCTCGTCGTAGTTGGGATAGAACTTGCCCAGCTCCCTTATATTATTAATAGGTGTGCCCTCCGGGATGGCGAAGTCTTCCGAGATGAAGTAAATCTTTTGGAGGGTTTCGGGCAAGCGGTTGAAGGGTGCGATGCCGTCCACCTCACAGGTGCCGGCGGTCGGCTTTTGCAAACCGCTGATGAGTTTCAGCAGGGAGGTCTTCCCCACTCCGTTTTCGCCGAGCAGCCCGTAGATGTTGCCTTTCTCGAAGCCGAGGCTGATGTTTTTGAAGACTGGCTGACTTTTGTAGCCGAAGTCTAAGTTGCTGATTGTAATCATGTTGTTGTATTTTGTATTGGTGTATTAGTTGATTAGTACGCTGCAAAAGTACAACATTTTTCATTACTGTCAAGAAAAAAGTATGATTTTTTGGATTTTTTTCAAAAATTCCAAAAAATCATACCTTATTATAATGGCAAACCAGCAACTCCCCTTCTTTCGAGCGAAGGTGCATCGCCCCGCCGAGGCAGTTCCTAAACACCTTGCAATCAGCGCATTGACCTGACTTCATCCAAGCGCGGTCGCGGAAAGGTTGGAAACGGTTTTCCCAAACGTCCAAGAAATCGTCTTGATAGATGTTACCTTGCACATGGCTGCGGTCGATGTTGGGACAGGCAGAAATGGAGCCGTCAATGAGGATGGAGCCGATGGTGATACCCGCACGGCAGAAATAGAACCAGTCGCGAACCTTGCGCTCGTAGGGACCCACATAAGCCTCGCAACTGAATTTGCAGTCTATTTTGCCTTCCTTTCGGATCGCGACAATGAAGTCCATTAATTGGCGAAATTGTTCATCACTGAGTTGGAGGCTCTTATCGGTAGCGGCGCGACCAATCGGGGCGATGGTGAACAGCCGCCAGGCCTTCACCTTGTGCTCAACGAGCAGTTGCTTGATGGCCTCCAACTCGCCGAAGTTCATCGGGCTGACGCAGGTCACAATGTCGTAAGTGTGCAGGCGTTTCTCGTTGGCAATCAATTCGATAGCGCGAAGAGCGTGATCGAAGCTGCCTTGTCGTTTACGGAAAGCGTCGTGCGTATCGCGCAACCCATCAAGGCTGATGGTGATGCTGCACATTCCCGCGTCCATCAGCTTTTTGTGCATGGCCTCATCGTAGGCATAGCCGTTGCTAACAATGCCCCAAGGGAAGCCATGCTGCCGCAGTTGCCGCCCGCAGTCGGCCAAATCGGGGCGCACCAAAGGTTCGCCACCAGTAATGACCACCAAAACCGAATTGCGCTTGTATTTGGTTTCCAAGGGTTTAATCGCATTCAAGAAGTCCTCGAAAGGCATGTCCTTGTAGCGCGATGAAGCCAAACAGTCCGAACCGCAGTGCTGACAGTTGAGGTTGCAGCGTTGCGTACACTCCCAAAAAAGATAGTTCAACTCGTGCAGTTGAGTCTCTTTTTTGCGGAAATAGTTATGGAAGGCTTGGAGCATCATTCGGCTTGCAGCAATGTGTCGCTGACGGGCAGTTCCACTTCCTCTTCGCCTATGAGTTCGGTTTCGTCGGGCATTTCAGGCGGCATCATCGGCGAGCCATAGCAAGCCTGCATGATGAACATCACCGTTGTGAGTGCCGAGGCCTTCAAAAACCATCTGAAAATCTTATACATTTTTATAACCGATTGATTTTTACTTCTTTATACTCAACAACACGCCAAGAACAACGCCGAGGAAGGCTGCAAACAGCACTTGAAGCGTTGGCGGCAGCAAGAAAGTGATGGTGTGCGCAGGATACCAGAACAGCGGAATGGTCTTGGCAAAGACGAAACCGTATTGGATGTCCCAGTTGATCTTTTTCGACAGCGTTTCCCTGATTTTCAGCGGATTGCTGAAGAATCCTTTCAGCGTCCCGCCAGTTTCGGCAATGTGGATGTCTGTGATTTTGTGGAAGGTCATAAAGACAGGCGCAAACAAGGTGTTCATCAGCACACTGACACAGAGCGCGACGAAAGCCTTGCCCCAGCTCAAGTCGCCGCCAAACCATTCAGCGGCCTTGCCGTTGAGGTGGAAGCCACCGTCGAGCAACTTCACCGTTCCCGTCTTGAAGATGGTCATAGCAGAAGCAATGACCACGCCCAACACGCCCCAAACCAGCATCTTAGGCAACAGGCCGAAACCCTTTTTGAGATATGCGCCCTCGCGGATGCGCAAGGCCAACATCTCGCCAAAGGTGCCGAGGATGGCGAACTTGAAGAAACTCATCAACAGGCCGTGGTTCGCCGTAGTCGTGTTGAACCAATCCCACGCGCCCGGGATGAAAGCGAAGCCGCTCACTACGGCAGCCACGACGATAATCGTCACAAAATCAGCTTTTTTCATCTCTTCTCCTGTTTCTCTTGTCTTGTTCCTTGTTCTGCCAGTAGCGCCCCGCGAGGCACAACAGGCACAAACCACTGATGAGGCCGCCGAGGACGAAGCCTGTCTGGTCTTCGCCTTTGGCGTAATAAAGGTAAATGCCATAGCCGAAAATGGCCAAATCGACAATGATACTAAGGACATAGCCAATGGTGCGGCTCGTCTTGTCAGTCTTTTTCAGCAGCATATTGTCAAGCAAAAAGGTGACGATGACCAACGCGGCATAGACAAGGTAATAAGTTGCTTTTTCAGTTATCATGGTGTTTTGTTTTACCATGACTATTGACTATGACCATGACCACTTTTTCGCGATGTGAAGTGGTCATGGTCATTGTCACGAGTCATAGTCCATTACTTTTCAATACGAATACGCGCATCCACTGCAACAACGTTCTTCGGATTGCCGAGCAGCGGGTTAAGGTCCATTTCGGCAATCTCGGGAGCGGCCTGCACGAGAGCACTCACTCGGGCGATTTGTTCGGCGTAAACATCCACATTCACAGGCTGTTGGCCACGCACGCCTTGCAGAATCTTGTAGCCGCGCAACTTGGTCAGCAGGTCTTTGGCCTCGACCACATTGACCGGTGCCAACGCGCTCTGCACGTCCTTCAAAACCTCGATGAAGATGCCGCCCAGTCCGAAGAACACCTGATGGCCGAACTTCGCATCGCGGATGGCACCGATATAAACCTCCGTGCCGTCGAGCATGGGATACATCTCCACAGCGTAGGTGTCCTTGATGGCCATCAAGCGGTCAAACTCTTTCTGCACTGTTTCAATGTCGCGGACATTCAAGGTCACGCCGCCGACATCGCTCTTGTGCACCGGACCGACCACCTTCATCACGAGCGGATAACCGACTTCGTTGGCGAAATCGACGGCTTGTTGTTTCTGATCAACGACGCGGATTTGCTTTTGCGCAATGCCCGCAGCGTCAAGGAGTTGGTAAATTTTGGCGGGGTCGATGTAGCCGTCTTCGCAGCTATCGATGACCTCGCGGATGCGCTTCACGTCAATCTGCGGCATCTCGGGATTCTCGGGCTGCGGCTTGGGCGTGTCATAGACCTTACAAATGGCATTGCCCAACACACATTCTTCCGGGAAATTGATGCGGCCTTTGGCGATGAAGTCCTCAATTTCGTCCTTTACGTTGATGATGGAAGGCAGCACGGGGAAGATGGGCTTCTTGCAGGTCTTCATCTTTTGGTCGAGCAGGTCGTAAACCTCTTTGTTGCTAAACAATCCGGGCGAGCCGAAGATGACCACCGAGAAGTCGATGTCGGTGTATTCATTTTCAACGGTGTCAATGATATATCCGAGTTGTTCGGCGGTACCCGTGGCAAGGAAATCTATGGGATTGCCTACGCTTGAGCCAGCGAAGAGTTTCTCTAACAATGCTGGGCTGGCCGGATGTTCCTTGAGCGAAGGCACCTCCATGCCGCCGTTGGAAAGCACATCGGTGAGCATCACGGCGGGACCGCCAGCGTGGGTGATGACGGCGCAGCGTTTGCCTTTGATTTCGGGATGCATGAACACGGCGCACACCGTCGTCAGCTCCTGACGGTTTTGGCAACGCACGATGCCCGCCTTGCGGAACAAGGCATCGACCACGGCATCGTTGGTGGCCAAAGCGCCAGTATGCGACGAAGCCGCGCGGCTGCCAGCTGCCGAGCCTCCCGACTTGATGGCTGCGATATGGCAACCCTTGTTGATGAGGCTACGTGAGTGTTTCAGCAGTCGTTGCGGGTCACCAATCTTTTCCATGTAAAGCATAATGACATGGCTCGATTTCACGGGGTCGAAGGTCTCGTCCAAGTATTCTAAAACGTCCTCGATGCCGAGTTGTGCGCTATTGCCCACCGCCCATACGCTATTGAATTTCAATCCGTTGCTCATACCGTATTCCTTGATAAACACGGCTGTTGCTCCAGAGCCGGTGATGAAATCGACGCCCTTGGGGTCGAGGGTCGGAATGGGCGTATCGAAGCAGCCGGCGTAGTTCACGTTGAGAAAGCCCGTGCAATTGGGGCCTATCAAACTGCCGCCTACACTATTGATGGTTTCAACAATATGCTTCTCAATGGCAGCACCCTCGGCGTTCTCTTCCGAGAATCCAGCGCTAATAATGATGAAGCCTTTGCAGCCTTTCTCTTTGGCCAGCACATCAACGGTCTGGGCGCAGAACTTGGCAGCGATGCAAAGGATGGCACATTCCACCTGCGGCAACTCATTGACGTTGGCGTAGCATTTCACACCTTGCACTTCGGTCTCTTTCGGGTTCACCGCATAAACGGGTCCGCTGAAGGGACTCTCCAAAAGGTTTTTCAAAGCTTTTCCACCAGGTTTGTGGATGTCTGACGATGCACCGCACACAACGATGCTTTTCGGGTCTAATAATTCTCTTGCGATCATATTCTATAGATTTCTAATTTCAAGATTTAAAATTCAAAGATTTAAGATTATTTTCTGAAATAGTCGCTTTCGACGCAGTCGCGGAGCAAGCGGTAATGGGTGCGATTGAACAGGCCTTGTTGGCACAATTCCTCGATTTCGTCCAACGACATCCACTTCACAAACTCCACCTCGTCGGGTTGGAGGCGCAACTGCTCGACGGAAACGTTGCTTCTCATTAAATACAAAAAGGTGAACTTATACTCGTAGCGCCTGATTTTCACCAATTCCAGCTCGCTTTTGGTGGCCGTCAGCCCGATTTCCTCCTCCAATTCGCGCAACATGGCCCGAGCAAAGTCGGTCTCGCCACTCTGCACATGACCAGCCGTGGTGGCGTAGTAGTTGCCCTTACGCGCCGCCACTTTCTGAATGAGAAACTGGTTTTCGTCGTTGTGGACAATCACCGCGACGATGGGAATCTGGAAACCATACGGAATCGGCTTACCCCGCTCGATGGTTTTCCCCGTGAGTTTCAGTTCTTTATCGTATAAATCGAGAAGCTCCATGCATTAAATCACTTGCCAAACATGTCCTTGATACCACCCAACGAGCCGAGCAGGTTGGAGGCTTCGTAAGGCAGATAGACGGTCTTATTCTGCTGACCGCCAGCCACTTCCTTCAAGGTTTCGATGTATTTCACGGCGAGGAGATAGTTCACTGGGTCGGCACCACGGTCGGCGACGGCTTCGGCGATGTTGCGGATGGCGGCAGCTTCGGCCTCGGCTTGCAGCACCTTGGCTTTGGCTTCACCTTCGGCCTTCAAAATGTTGGCCTGTTTCTCGGCCTCAGCCGCGTTGATTTCGGCCTGCTTCTCACCTTCGGAGTTCAAAATTTGCGACTGCTTCTCACCTTCGGCCTTCAAGATTTCGGCACGACGGTTACGCTCGGCCTGCATCTGAAGTTCCATAGTACGACGGATGCTCTCAGGAGGCGTAATATCCTGCAACTCAACGCGATTAACTTTCACACCCCATTTATTGGTGGCATCATCGAGCACATTGCGCAGCTTCGAGTTGATGGTATCGCGCGAGGTCAGGGTTTCGTCGAGTTCCATCTCACCGACCACGTTACGGAGCGTCGTCTGCGTGAGTTTCTCAATGGCCACTGGCAGATTCTGGATTTCGTAAACCGCCTTCATCGGATCGACAATCTGGAAATAAAGCAAGGCGTTGATTTCGGTCATCACATTGTCTTTGGTGATAACGCTCTGTTTGTCAAAGTCATACACCTGTTCACGCATATCGATGCGCGAGGTGCGCGACATGCCTCCATTTTGGCGGCGGACGATGGTTTCCTTGGCCTGCTCAATGATGGGAAGGATGACGTTGATACCCGCGTTGAGGGTGCGGTTGTACTTGCCGAGACGCTCGACAATCATGGTTTCCGATTGGGAAACGATCTTGATGCCGCGAAGGATGTAAATCACGACGAGGGCGACCAAGACATAAAGGATAATCATGCTGGGATTCATGGTGTTATGTGTTTAATTGTTGATTGATTAACTGTTTAATTGTTGATTGATTTCACGGTGAGGATGATACTGTCAAGTTTGACGATTTCGACAGTTTGGCCTTTTTCGATGACGGAGCCGTCTTCGGAAACGGCTTTCCAGTCGTCGCCGTCGATGGCCACGCGACCCGAATGTTGCGCAGCGTCAATGCGTTCAGACACAATACCTTTGCGCCCGACAAGAGCATCGGCGTTGGTTTTCACGTCTTTGGAGCGTTTTTCGAGAAAACGTATCACCACAGGACGCAGGAAAATGAACGTCAGCAACGAAACGGCGGCAAAAACGATGATTTGCCAAGTGAGATTTCCGCCCAATCCGGCGATAAAGGCAGCGAAGCCCGCGCCGATGGCGAAGCAAATGACCCCGAAGCCCGCCGTGGCGATTTCGAGGATGACCAAGATGATGGCGACCAAAAGCCAAATTTGATAAACTTCCATAGTGATAGTTTTTGATGGTGCAAATATAAACATTTTTCCGATTCAAAAACGAGGGCGACAATATTTTTGCCGCCCTCGCTTTTTCGTCAAATCCACTTCACCAAGGGGAAGTCCTGTCGGTGCGGCAGCATCGGGTTGGTGGGATAGACGCGGAAGGTAAAGTTGTAAATACCAGCGCGTTTGATCGGCACCTTGATGTAATACTTCACCCAGCCGTCGCCCGAATCAACGAGTTTCATCTTCTCGACGGAGGTGATTTCATCGACCATGTCGTTGTTTTTGTCGGCAAACAACAGCTCAACGGCGATGTCGCCAGGTTCAAGGTCGGGCGTGAGCAGCGTCACCTCGGCGATGAATAGCTCGCCGAAGGTGAGCGGGCGCACGTCGGTGTCGGGCAAAATCAGCGACTTCACCTCGATTTTGTCCCAGTTGGCGCGGACGCGGTTTTTCCACGAGTTGATTTCAAAGGCCTTTTGGTAACGGTTGGCCCGCATCCAGTTTGTGCGCTCAATCAACTTGTTGTAATACAGCTCGAAATAGTCGTCCATCATGCGTTTCATCGTGAAGCGCGGCGAGATTTCGGCGAGGCACTTCTTCATGGCCGCCACCCAGCCCGTCGGGACTTCCTGCACATTGCGAGCGAAATAGAGCGGAACGATTTCATTTTCAAGCGTATTGTAAATCGTTTCGGCATCCATTTCGTCCTGATACCGTTGGTCTTGATAGGTGCGTTCCTCCTGAATGGCCCAGCCTGCGTCGGGACGGTAGCCCTCGGCCCACCAGCCATCAAGCACGGAGAAGTTGAGCACACCATTCATCACGGCCTTTTCGCCACTCGTGCCAGAGGCTTCGAGCGGACGCGTCGGTGTGTTGAGCCACACATCGACGCAGCTCGTCAAGCGGTTGCCCAATTCCATGTCGTAGTTGCTGATAAACAGAATCTTACCGATAAACTCAGGCCGGCGCGAGATGTCGATAATCATCTTGATGAGGTCTTGTCCGGCCTTGTCGTTGGGATGTGCCTTGCCCGCAAAGAGGAAGATGACGGGGCGCTTGGGGTCGTTCACCAATTGCGAAAGGCGTTCCAAGTTGCCAAACAGCAAATGCGCACGCTTGTATGTGGCAAAACGACGGGCAAAACCAACGATTAAAGCGTTCTCGTTCAGGTTATTGACGGTTTGGAGAATCAGTTTCGGGCTTTCCTGGCGTTTGCGCATGTCCTCACTGATTTTCTCGCCAAGATAGCCTATCAGTTCATGCTTCAACTGCTTGCGGATGTTCCATATTTCGGCATCCGGCACTTCGTAAATCTTCTCCCAGACTTTCATATCCGATTGGTTGTCAATGAAATCGGAACCAAATGTGTCGGCATAAAGGCGTTGCCATTTGCGGTCGCCCCAAGTGGGCAGGTGCACGCCGTTGGTCACGCTTCCGATGTGGTTTTCCTCGGCGAAGTAGCCCGGCCACAGGCTTTGGAACATTTCACGGGAAACACGTCCGTGGATTTTGCTCACGCCGTTCACCTCTTGGCTGAGGTTGGTGGCCAAAACGCTCATCGAGAACTTTTCGTTGGGGTCGTTGGGATTGAAGCGACCCAACCCCATAAAGCGTTCCCAGCTAATATTCATTCGGTTAGCATAGTGCGGCATGTAAGTACGAATCAGGTGTTCCTCAAACGCATCGTGACCCGCAGGCACGGGCGTGTGTGTGGTGAACAAGGTCGAGGTTCTGACCAACTCAAGCGCAATGTCGAAGTCGAGATTGTGCTTGTTGATATACACGCGCAGACGTTCCAGTCCGCTGAATGCCGCATGTCCTTCATTGCAGTGATACACAGTGGGTTTCAAGCCGATTGCCTCGAGCAGACGAATGCCGCCCACGCCGAGGAACATCTCTTGCTTGATGCGCATTTCGCTGTCGCCGCCGTAAAGTCGGCTCGTGATGCCACGGTCTTCAGGCGAGTTCTCATCGATGTCAGTATCAAGCAGATACAGCCCTACCCTACCCACATTGACGCGCCACACCTTGGCAAAGACCGAGCGGCCCGGGAAGGCGATGTTGATCTTCACCCAATCGCCGTTGTCGTCGCGGACAGGCACGAGCGGCAATTGCGAGAACTTCTGCGGAATGTAGTCGGCGCGCTGTTCGCCCGAAACGGTGATTTCTTGGGCGAAGTAGCCGTAGCGATACAGCAAACCGATGCCCACCATGTTGGCGTTGCTGTCGGAGGCCTGCTTCATGTAGTCGCCGGCGAGAATGCCTAGGCCGCCGGAATAGATTTTCAGGCACTTCATCAGTCCGTATTCCATGCTGAAATAAGCGATGAGGTCCTTCTGTTTCGTGGGTTGCGCCATGTAATCCTTGAACTGGGCATAGACTTTGTTCAGGCGTTCAATGAAATCCTTGTTGTTTTCCAAGGCCTCGATTTGCTCCACCGAGAGGCCGGCCATCAGTGCGACGGGATTCTGCTCTGTGGTCTTCCAAGCCTCCTCGTCGATGCTCTCGAACAACTCGACGGCATCCACGTTCCAACACCACCAAATGTTGTTGGCCAACTCTTGAAGTTTCTGCATTTCAGCGGAATAGACAGGTTTCACCAAGACCTTTTTCCAACTCGGTTGGTCGTTTTTTTGGTAACTTACCTCATGCAGCATATCGGCGTATGGCACGGTTTCGAGCATGTAATGCCGTCCACCCGATTTCTCCAAAGCCACATCCCAAGCCTGTTGGTAGTTGGAAATCAGGTCGTTCCAACGCAACTTCTCAGCCACTTTCAATGCCGATTCCGACACTTTTCCCATGGCTTTCGGGTTCATTTCGAGGAAACGGCGCATGGCCGACAAAATATCGTCAATCACCTGATTTTCATTGCCTTCCTGACGGTGAACCACGGTTACAGCCTCGCTGTTCTTGAACTCTTGCTGCACAAACTTGCCGAAGCCAGAAACGTCGGAGGTCAAAGTCGGGATGCCCAAGGATACGCTTTCGAGCGGCGTGTAGCCCCACGGCTCGTAATACGATGGGAACACGGAGAAGTCGAACGCCGCAAGGAACTCGCTGTAAGTCAGGTTAAAAATGCCGTCGCTGCCGTTGAGGTAAGCCGGCACAAACATCACTTTCACCTTGTCGTTGGCATCGTTTTGCAAGCCCGAGTTGCGCAGTGTGTTCAAAATTGCATCATTCTCATACTCAAAGATATGGTGCGTGGCGGGGAAGTCGGTGTGACCCATCAAAGGGCTGCTGCCATCCAAACGGTGTTGCAAGTCCTTCGACGGTCCCGCAATGTTACCCGGAACGGCAATCACGCCCACCACCGTGCGCTTCAGGTTCTTGTCCTCATTGAGTCGACGCAGGGCCTCGATGAAGAGGTCTATCCCCTTGTTTTTGAACTCGTAGCGTCCGCTGTTGATGACCATCAGGCAGTCGCGGTCCAGCGGTTCGCCACACAGCGTTTCGGCGATGTGAAGGATGTTCTCGCGGGCGGCTTTGCGTTTTTCGGCAAAGGCCTCGTCGTGCAAGGGCTTGTCAATACCATTGATGGTGATGACATCGGGTTTGCGGTAGAGGAACTGCTGGCACTCTTGCGCCGTGATGTCGCTCACCGTCGTGAAAGCGTCGGCGTTCTTGGCGGCCTTCTGCTCCATCGACTGCTGTGAGACAATGTTGAACTGCATGGCCATCACCGAGGGCAGATACGATTTCAGGTTTTCGTAGAGCGGCAGTCCGTTGCCCGAAATGGCACGACCGAGGTAGGTGGCGTGTGTGGTGAACACAGTGGCGATGTTAGGGCAATGCTCCTTCAAATAAAGCACGCCCGAGCCCGTCATCCATTCGTGGAATTGCGCTACTATATTATTGGTTTGCTGCAAGTTATGATTGACAAAACTCTCAATCACTTGACCTGCGGCATAGCCAAACAGCACCGGCTCGATGTAATCCCATTGGCCACGGATACTGTCGAGTTCATACTGCTCCCAGAGATGGCCAAGTATCTCATTTTTAGACTGATACAAAGGCGTATAGTCCACCAAAACGGCAATCGGGCTGCTTTCAATTTTCCAGCGTCCGATGCGGATTTTCAGACCTTGCGCCAAAGCTCTTTCGCGCCATTCAGGGAACAAGGTGTTGTCTTCAACAAAATAAAGCGTTTCGTGCGCTTCCTTAACGATGTCGGGTCCGACCGTAATATAATGGTCGTCAAGCAGTTGGCGCATCACATTCGATTTCGTGGAGAGCACCGTGTAGATGCCGCCCACCATGTTGCACACTTCCCAACTGGTTTCAAAAAGGTATTCAGGATTTTTCATTGTATAGGGATTTATTATTCAAGATTTCAGGATTTCAGATTTCAAGATTTCAAGATTTCAAGATTTCAAGATTTCAGATTTAATATAATAAGCCGAACATCCAAAGAGGGATGCGGTTCCCGTAGCCAATTTCTGTGTCGTCCACAGCGAGATAACTCTCTGGAACATTGGCGATTTGGTCAAATGTTTTGTTGCTGCCGCCCACCTCGAACAGGTATTTTCCGTTCACCTTGAAATCGCCTTGCTTGGGCATGACGACCTCGGCCACCGCACCCACTTGGTTCAAAAAGAAAGTCTCTCTTTGCGTCCCAACCTCGGCGGAAGGCGCAAAAGCGTGCATCAGATTCGTGTTGCCCAAATAGATTTTCTTTGGTTTCACCAAATGCTTGTAGCTTTTCGGTTCGTTGGTCAGCAAGAGGAGCAATCCGGCGCGGTCAAGGGCGTAAAGCAGTTTCAGGCAGAGGTCGCGCGTGGTTTCCAATTCCGTCACAAGTGTCTGGATATTAGGCTCCAACGGCACGTTCTTGGCAATAATCATCAGCAGCGACTTCGCCTTTTGAATAGTCTGGTAGGTTACTTCCTCAACAGCAGGCAAGTCCATCTCCAAAACCACCTGGGCGGTTTCTTCCAAACGCAGCAGAAAATCCGCGCCCGAATCCTTGTAAAATGGATAGCACCCTCGGCGAAGATAGTCATTGAAATAGCGTATCACCTTCATCTTGGGCACGATTTCCATGGCCTTCACGACGTGATTTGCAAGCAAATCGTCAAGCGACAAGGCGGGAAGGTTCGCAACGCCCTCAAACTCAAGATATTCCCTGAACGACATCCCGTTCAAGGTGTAAAGCGTCTGTCGGCGCGACAAGTCGGCCTTCGAGTGGTCGATTTCAAGCATCGACGAACCTGTGTACACCACATTCAAGTCCGAATACGTGTCGTAAAGGTTCTTCAAGGCACGGCTCCACAAAGGATATTTGTGCACCTCGTCCAAGAAAAGATGCGTCACGCCACGGCTGTTGAGCCATTGCGCCAACTCGTCAAGCGAATGGTTTTGGAACCAAAGGTCGTCCAACGACACATAAAACGCATCGTCAGGATTGGCGAAAGCCAACTTGATACGTTGCAGCAGCAAAGTCGTCTTGCCCACACCACGCGCCCCTTTGATGCCAATCAGGCGCACATCCCAGTTGATTCTGTCGTACAAGTAACGCTTGAACGACATATCCACCAAAGACAGTTTCTTGTGGTATTTCTCTTGTAGCGATAGTAATTCGTCCGAACTCATAACAATAGTTTTTGCGCTGCAAAGATACATATTTCACTTTTACAAAAGTGATTTTTATGCGATTTTTCACTTTTCCAAAAGTGATTTTTATATGATTTTTCGCTTTTCCAAAAGCGATTTTTTATAATTATTTAATTTTCAACAATTTGCAACACCTCTTTTTTTCGCTTCGAGAGTTTCGTCACTCGGTCGGCAAAATCGGTGAGGACGTTCATGTAATTGACGTAGGCATCATACGGCGAGGCGTAGTGGTTGAAATACTTGTGTACCACGCCGTCGGAGAGCCACTTTGTGCACATATAATAGAAGTGGTCGGAGGTTTGGAGCATCGTCCAATCCTGCTGCAAGTCCTCGTCCTTGATGCGGCGCACTTTGGCCGAAAGGTCATACAAGGCGCGGAAAGCATCGTCCTGCAAGGGGTTGCCGAGCCATGCCGTCAGGTCGCGCTCCTCGTCGCTCCACGAAAGCACATTGGGCACATTGACCACGCTCACCGGCTGGAGTTTCTTTGCCATTTCTTGCGGCGTGGCAAACTTAAACTTTGTGCCTTTGAGTACGGCCTCGGGCAAATGCTCCATGAAGTCGAAGATGCCCGTTTCCGCGCTCTGGTGCTCGCCAAAAGTCTCGTAATCCATGAAGACATTGACCACTTCTTCCTCCTCCGGCAAGGCATTCAGCCAACCGACGAAGTCCTCGGCGCGGAAGCTGTCCTGCACGAAGCGGAAGGCGATTTCGTCGCTGAACTTGAAGTTGCGCAGCAGCACCTTCAGTTTCGGGTTGATGGCGTTGGCGTACATATAGTTAGGACTCTTCCAGCCCAGGATGTGCTTCGCGCCTTCGGTGAGCATGAGGTTGTAGCCCATGTCGGCCACCGCCGCCCCGATTTCGTCGCTGTAAATCAGCTCCGTGTTGCGGAAGGTCTTGGGCGTGATGCCAAACACCTCTTTCATCTTGTGCTTGTGGGCCGTCACCTGCCGCTTGAACTCGTCGGGATTCGAGAGCGAGGCCAAAGAGTGCGCGTAGGTCTCGGAAAGCACCTCTACCCTACCCGTCGCGACCAATTTCTGGAAGCTTTCTAACACTTCGGGCGAAAATTGCTCCATCTGCTCGATGACCACGCCCGAGAACGAGAACGCGAACTTCACCTTGTCGCCGAACTTCTCGATTTGGCGCAACAGCAGCTCGTTCATGGGCAAGTAGCATTTTTCTGCCACGCGCTTCATAATCATGCGGTTGCTGTAGTCGTCGTAGTAATAGTGTTTCTTCCCAATCTCGAAGAAACGATAAGTGCGCAGCCTGTAAGGCTGGTGCACTTGGAAATAGAAACAGAGTGATTTAGACATATCTTTAAGTTTTTGTTATTCAAATCAATAAGAAACTTTTTGTTTCTTCATAATACCTGACCACCCAACAGAAATAACATGCAATGTGGACACATTCCCATTTCCCAATCCTGCAACTCCGAAATTATATCTAATTCTGATATAATTAGTTTCTTTTTGACGCTTGTTCTGATAACCATAGCCGTAACCGTAACCATATCCATAGCCAAATCCGCCACTCTTCAACTTGAAATCGAGAACCAAACCTCCTTGCCACATAAAAGGATACTTCTCAAGTTCCTTATATTGTGGGTATTCTTTGGTCGCATAAGTTTCCATGTTGCATCCAACACCAACGGCAGGCGCTAATCTAAACGACTTGTTGTCAATAACGTAATAACCTAACATAGCATATAGAGGCATACCAAGAACATTAGAGTCTTTGGGGCAAACCTCGCCTCCCGAAACAGGTTGGTCAAAGCGTGTCTTCGAGAACAAAATCTCATAGCCTAACATTAAGTCTAATCTTTTGTAAACGATGTCAAAACTCAATCCAAAACCAAAGATGGGTTTAGGAAACACACCCGTTGAAAAGCCTGAACACAAATCCAACCCTATACCCCAACCAAAGTCAGAATCAACAAGATAGGGCTGACGAATGATGTTTTTGGCATACCATTCATATCCGCTGTTGGGATAATCGGACAAGAATCTATTGACGCTTTCATTCCATGACTTTTGATTTTCAGGACTATTGGGTTTCAAATCCCAATCCAAGAAAAGCGTTAAAAAGTCAAAATCCTCTTTCGACAGTTGAGCTTCTTGAAGGTTGAAGCGCAACAGATGTTCATCTTCAACACTTCTACGATAAATCTGTTCGCCCAATTCGTCTTTCTCTGGCTTCACTTTATTTTTGTAAACCACATAACGAAGGGAATCATAACTCCGAATATCTGTCGTCAGCGCATCAAATTCCTTTGTCCAAAAAAGAACATGCCACAAATCTACAGGAGTAATAGCTACATAATTGTCATCTTCAAGTCCTAACAAATAGTCCTTGGTTTCCTTCACCTTGTCATAGTCGCGGTCAAGGAACTTTTCAAGCAGGTACACCCTGCCCTTCGCAATCTTCTCTTTTTTCGATTGCATAATTTCTTCCTCAATCTGCGCAAAGGCGGAGAAAGCGGTTGCGAGAAGGAGAGCCAATAATAGAATGTTTCGTTTCATAATGCTATTATTTGATTATTAATTTAATTTACTTACAAGCAGTTCTGCTGTAATATCATCCATAATACTAAACGCAAACCAGCGTTTCCCTAAATCCTTCAACGAAGCTCCAATATGATACACAATATCATCGATAATCAAGAACCTGTCATGCGACAAGCCAAATTCATGAATATCAACCACTGGATATTGCTGATTATGTCGGTTTAAATCAAGTGCCAACTGGTTACTGACAACCTTTGTATATATATCCGCTTTCACATTTGGTCCTCTCTTATCCAGCATTGTCAAAACCGTATCATCCACATAGTTATCAATCAGGATAATACGTTGCTTTGCTGTACGCACCAACTCGGACACAAAAGCATAGGCATCAAACATTTGGCCATCAAAAAAGATTCCTTCCTTCGGTGGCAACGAAGTACGAATAAAGAAATCGAGCTTCTCGTTATGTTCGGCCAGTGTCAATGAGTGTTCTTCTAAACGATTTTCGATTGTTTGCAATCGCTGATTAAAAGCATAGCCCTTGAGCAAATAGTCTTTCAACACATGATTGGCCCAACGCCTAAATTCGACACCCCTATGGCTTTTCACCCGATAACCCACCGAAAGAATCATATCAAGATTGTAATACTCCACCTGATAAGTCTTGCCATCGGCAGCAGTTGTCGCAAAAATTGCGACAACTGGATTTTCTTCAAGTTTTTGAGTTATCGCAAAATTTGCGACAACTGGTTTAAGTTCCTCTTGCAGCGCATTTTTAATATGCTTACCGATTGTCTTGACATCGCGATCAAACAGCAGTGCCATCTGCTGACGATTGAGCCATACGGAATCGCCCTGCACATGCACCTCCAGTTGGAATGTCTCATTTGGTTGATATATTACAATCTCATCTTTCATAATGATTTACATGACTCCATCACAATTTGTGATAGCATATAATTACAAAATCTCCTCATAAACCATCTTTATCTTCTTCGCGGCGGCTTCCCATTTGAGGCTATCGACTTCGTCCTTGCCTTCGTCCTTGAAACAATCGGCCAAGGGCTTGTAATGGCAAAGGCCGTAGATGGCGTCAGCCAAGCCGTTGATGTCCCAGAAATCGACTTTCAAAGCGTGCTTCACCACTTCGGAAACGCCCGACTGCTTGCTGATGACCACAGGCACATTCAAGCGCATGGCCTCCAAAGGCACAATACCGAAAGGCTCTGATATTGAAGGCATAACGAACACATCCGTCATGGCAAACATTTGATCGACGGCCTCGCCTTTCAGGAAGCCCGTGAAATGGAAATGACTGCCCATGCCAAGTTGCGCCACTCGGCGAATCATGCCTTCCAGCATGTCACCCGTGCCCGCCATCACGAAATGGATGCTTGGATCGACTTGATGGATTTTGTAGGCAGCCTCAATGAAATATTCGGGGCCTTTCTGGTAGGTGATTCTTCCGAGGAAAGTCACCACCTTGGCATCCAAGCCGCTGCGCTCGTATTCCGACTTGGGCTTGTCATTAGGCTCCACGGCATTGTGAACCGTCACTACCTTAGCGGGGTCGATACCATATTTATTAATAACGATGTTGCGCGTCAGGTTGCTCACCGTGATAACGCGGTCGGCAGCCTCCATGCCCCTGCGCTCGATGGCATACACATCCGTGTTGATGTTCTCGCCCGAGCGGTCAAATTCGGTTGCGTGCATGTGAACCACTAAAGGTTTGCCTGTGGTTTCCTTCGCCGCAATGCCCGCCGAATAGGTAAGCCAGTCGTGGGCATGGATGACATCGAATTCGTATTTTGTGGCTATCGACGAGCCAATCAAGGCATAGCGAGCCACCTCTTCCATCAGGTTCATGCCGTATTTGCCCGAAAACTGGTAATTCCGCGCAAACACTGAACCAGTGTGATTAAAGTTTTCCACCACATGGCGGTCACTTTCCAAAACATTGGCAAATTGTTCCGGCCCGACATACGGAATGATGTTGGAGCCTATCTCCATATACTGCACACGCTCCCAATAACTACGATCTTTCTCGTGGTCGATGTCGATGGTCACGTCGCTGGCATTGAGCAGGCGCACATTGGTTTCGTCCTCGTCGCCATAGGCACGGGGCACCACGAAAAGCACGTCCACATCGTTCTTGGCCAAGCCTTTGGTCATGCCGAAACAGGCCGTGCCAAGGCCGCCCGTGATATGGGGCGGAAACTCCCAGCCAAACATCAAGACTCTCATTTTGAGCCTCCTTTCTTGTTTAGTTCGTCAATCAAATACTTGAGGTAAAGCAAAGCGCCCACGCTCGTCGATTGCGAGATGCAACCACGCGCCTCAAAAGGCGGATTGCCATCATAAATCTCTGAAACCGAACCGATTCCGTTTTCCTTGATGGCCACCTCGAAACCGTTGTAAAGGTCTTCCAGATACGGCAGCGAAGTCTTCCCGAACAGTTTCACCGACAATTCGGCGTAAAACGCTATCAGCCAGGGGAATGTGGTGCCGTTGTGATAGGCGCGTTCGCGCTCCGAATGGTTGCCAATGCTGATGCCTTTGTAGGCTTCGTCGTTGGGTGAAAGCGAGCGTATTCCTCTGGTAGTCAGGAGTTCGGAGTGGGCGATGTCGAAAGCGCGTTTCTGCATTTCGTCGCTCATGGGCGTATGGGGCAAGGCCGCTGCAATCATCATATTGGGGCGCACTTGCGTGTTTTTCTCGTTGCTGTTCACGAAGTCGTAGAAGCCGTTGCTCGCCTTATTAATAAAGGTGTCGGCAAATGCGGTTTTCACCTTGTCGGCCAAAGCCTGCCATTTCTTCAAGTTGGGATTCTTTGGTTCGGCAACTTTCACCAATTCCACTGCAAAACACAAAGCGTTGTACCACAGCGCATTGACCTCAATCGCCAAGCCCGTGCGGGGTGTCCAAGGTTTGCCTTGGGCGAAGACGTTCATCCAAGTCAGGGCCAAGTCGCGGTTGCCGGCATAGAGCAAACCATTGTCCAAAGTATGCACATTGAAATCCGTTCCCGCAATGAAACTCTCCAAAATGGTCGTCATCGGCTTTTTGTATTTCTTCCAAATGTCCTTCTTGTCCTTGCCGAGCATCTTTTCGTAGAGTTGGAGCACAAAGAAGAACCACAGCGGCGAATCGACCGCCGTGAAATACATGCTCTTTTGGTAATAGCGGTGCGGGAAAAACGGGCCTTGCATCCTGTCTATCAAATAGTCAAGCGCCTCCCTGAAGGTCTTTTCGTCGCCTTGCGCCAAAGCGATTCCAGGCAGCGAAAGGAAAGTGTCTCGGCTACACGAGTCGAACCATGGGAAGCCAGCCCAAAGCCTTGTGCCTTGTTTGTCGTGGATGATGAACTGCTGTGCGGCTTTCAGCAGACATTCCTCGTAACTCGTTTGGGGCAACAGGCGTTTCACTTCGGCCTCACACTGCCGCTTGATGGCCGTTGGGTTTTGCTCTTCCAAACTGGCGGAGAGAATCACCGAGTCGCCTTGCTTCATCTGAAGTTCGAAGAAACCCGGAACGAATTGGTCTTCAATGGCTTCGTAGCCGCGTTCCTGCTCGCGGATGTAGAACATGTTGTAATACCAATGCGGCACATGCGTGTATTCCGCCGCCTTCGAGAACTGAATGAACAGCCGCGAATAGTCCTTGTAAAGCTGCCACGACGCGCCGTTTTTCACCATTTCCACCTTGCGGCTGGCGTCATGGTTTTCATGTGTCAGCATGTGGACGTTACGGAAGGCGAGGAAAGGCAAAACGCGCAGCGTAATCGGCACGGCGGCCTCGCGCAAGGTATAGCGCACAAAGAGCCGTGCCTCGGTGGAAGAGAAAATCAGTTCCTTGTCGAGCACCACGTTTCCAATGCGATAGGTGAGTTTCGGCATGGGGTCGGCGGTGAAGTCGCGGAGGTATTTGTGGCCACGAGGGGAATAGATGCCTTCGGGGTACATGTGCACACCGAGGTGAAATTCCTCCTTGTTCTCAATAATGGTTTCGTCCAAACTCGACAGCAGCACATGGTTGTTGTTGTCCAATTGCGGCTGCGGCACAACCAACAAGCCGTGGTATTTTCGCGTGTTGCAGCCAATCACGGTGGTGGCGAGAAATGCGCCTAAACCATTGGACCTCAACACTTCATGGTTGAGCGAGAACTCCAGATTGACCAATTTCTTCTTGTCCCAGGAAATGTAGCTCATGTTTATTCAGCAATTTTCGTTCATTATCCTTTGTTTTCAGATTACAAAAATATTGTTTTTTTTAATGCAAGGAAAAATTAATTGTTTATTATCTTTGCAGCGCGAAAATCACAACATAATTTCTATCAATATGTCAAAAAAACTCATCAACATGTTACGGATCAAGTCCGCAATGATGGCTTTAAGCGTCATCACATTGGCTTCGTGCACCTCGAAGCCCGAACAGAAAACCGAGGCCGAAAAGCCCAATCCTTTCCTCAGCGAATACACGACACCCTTCCAAGTGCCGCCATTCGACCAAATCAAGAACGAGCACTATATGCCCGCTTTCGAGGCTGGTATCAAGGAACAACAGGCTGAAATCGAGGCCATTGCCAACAATGCCGAAACCCCAACTTTCGCAAACACCATTTTGCCCTTCGACAAGTCGGGACAAACCCTCGACCGCGTCAGCAACGTGTTCTTCAACCTCAACGAGTGCCTCACCAACGACGAGATGAACGCCATCGCCGAGCAGGTGCTGCCCATGCTCTCGAAGCACGGCGACGCCATCATGATGAACCCGAAACTTTTCGAGCGCATCGACTATGTGTATCAGCACCGCAACGAAATGGGCCTCGACGACCAGCAAATCCGCGTGGTGGAGAAATACCACAAGGACTTCGTGCGCAGCGGAGCTGCCCTTCCTGCCGACAAGCAAGCCGAATTGAGCCAAATCAACGAGCAACTCTCGACCCTCAGCCTGCAATTTGGCAACAACTTGCTCAAGGAAAACAGCGGCTTCAAGCTCGTCATCGACAATGAGGCCGACCTCGCCGGACTGCCGCAAACCAGCATCGCCGCCGCCGCCGAGCAAGCCAAAAACGACGGCATGGAAGGCAAATGGGTGTTCACCCTCAGCAAGCCCAGCCTCATCCCCTTCCTGCAATACGCCGACAAGCGCGACCTGCGCGAACAGATGTACAAGGCCTACTACAACCGTGGCGACAACGGCAACGAGTACGACAACAAAGCCCTCATCAACGAGATGCTGAAACTGCGTGTGCAGAAGGCCCAACTGATGGGCTTCGACAACCACGCCAACTACATCCTGGACGTCAATATGGCCAAAGACGCCGCCACCGTCGATAAGTTCCTCATCGACATCTTCAACCCTGCACAAAAACTGGCCAAACGCGAACTCGCTGAAATGCAAGCCATCGCCAAAGCCGAAGGTGCCGATTTCAAGCTCGAAGGCTG
This sequence comes from uncultured Bacteroidia bacterium, assembly GCA_902791165.1. Taxonomy (GTDB): domain Bacteria; phylum Bacteroidota; class Bacteroidia; order Bacteroidales; family F082; genus Limimorpha. The sequence goes on along the minus strand of CADAVB010000002.1, from coordinate 21,209 downwards.
GGACTGGTGGTACTACGCCGAAAAGCTCCGCAAGGCCAAATACGACTTCGACGAGAACCAAATCAAGCCTTACCTCACCGTCGATAACGTCAGAAACGGTATGTTCATGGCCGCCAACAAGCTGTATGGCATCACCTTCACGCAAAACACCAACCTACCCATCTATTATCCCGGCGTGGAAACCTTCGAAGTGAAGGAAGCCAACGGCGATTTCATCGGCATCCTCTACCTCGACTACTATCCGCGCGAGTCGAAGAGCGGCGGCGCATGGTGCACCAGTTTCCGCGAAAGCGGCTACGACATCATCGGCAACAAGGTCTATCCCGTCGTCTCTTTGGTGATGAACTTCACCCCTGCCACGGGCGACACCCCTGCCCTGCTCACTTGGGACGAAACCGAGACCATGTGGCACGAGTTTGGACATTCGCTGCACGCCTTCTTCAGCGACGGCCTCTACGACCGCACCTGCGGCAACGTGCCTCGCGACTATGTGGAACTGCCTTCGCAAATCATGGAGAACTGGGTGGCCGAGCCTGAAGTCATCCGCATGTTCGCCAAGCACTACCAAACCGGCGACGTGATGCCCGACAGCCTCATCGCCAAGATTGAGAACAGCGCATTGTTCAACCAAGGCTTTATGACCACCGAACTCATCGCCGCCTCCATCTTGGACATGAAGTTCCACGAGCTGACCGAGGCCAAAGACATCGACGTGGACGCTTTCGAGAAGCAGCAGATGGACGCCATCGGCCTGATGCCCGAAATCCTGCCCCGCTACCGCCCGACCAACTTCGCCCACATCTTCAGCGGCGGCTACAGTGCAGGCTACTATGCCTACACTTGGGCCGAGGTTTTGGACAAGGATGCTTTCAACTACTTCAAGACCTCCGGCAACCTCTTCAACCAAGAGCTGGCCGCCTCGTTCCGCAAGAACTGCCTGCAAGAGTGCGGCAACGACGAAGGCATGGTGCAATACCGCAAGTTCCGTGGCCAAGACCCCGACTACGAGCCTTATCTGAGAGCACGCGGATTGAAGTAATATAATGTAGGGCTGCCTTGATTTGGCAGCCCTACATTAAAAAACCCGCAGAATGAAGAGAATCTGTTTGTTTGTTTTGTTAGTGGCAATTTCTGCCATATCACAAGCCCAAAGCGACGACAAAAGCCTTTCAGCGCCACGTCTCAAAGTCGGCGTGGTGCTCGGTGGCGGCGGTGCCAAAGGTGCGGCGCACATCGGGGCACTGAAATACCTCGAAGAGATGGGCATACCCGTCGATTATGTGGCAGGCACCAGCATGGGTTCCATAATAGGCGGCTTCTATGCCTTGGGCTATTCGCCCGACGAACTAACCCAGCTTATCGCCAGCATGGATTGGTCGGAATATATCGGAAACAAGATCGACCGTTCCATGATGTCGGAAGAAATGAGGCAACGCAACAGCACCATGATTCTCCATGTGCCGTTTGGCCATGAGAGTTTTATAGACCAAAGCCCCAACTCGACGTTCATCAGCCAGTTGCCGAGCGCGTATGTCAATAACAGCTCGCTCATCAACTTGTTCAACGACTTATGCGTGGGCTATCAAGAAGAGATGGACTTCAACGACATGCCCATCCCTTTCGCTTGTGTGGCCACCGACATGGTTACAGGCGATGAAGTAGTGTTGCGCCATGGCAGCGTACCCACGGCGATGCGCGCCAGCATGGCCATTCCAGGCGTTTTCTCCCCTGTCGTCATAGGCGACAAGGTGCTCGTCGATGGAGGCTTGGTGAACAACTTTCCCGCCGACGTGCTTCGCGAGATGGGTGCCGACATCATCATCGGCGTGGAAGTCACTTCCAACAAAGACGTGACACCCGCCGACTTGAAGTCGCTGCCGCAGGTGTTTACACGACTGCTCACCAACACCACCAACGCAAAGCGGGCAGAAAACCGAAAGAAATGCGATGTCCATATTGTTCCCGACATCAGCGGTTTCGGTATGCTCAGTTTCACGCCCGATGCCATCGACACCTTGGTGAACCGGGGATACAAACGTGCCAGCGACTTCCACAAGCAACTACAAGACATAAAGAAGTCCGTTGATGCCTCGGCAGGTCATCCTGTCAGCAAGACGCTCAAAGCGCCCCATGCCAAAAACATCTCCATCGACCCCGCTTTTATCGGCACCATCACCATCAACAATGCGGATGACCGCGAGAGTCGCTGGCTCGTTCGCAAAGGACACCTCAAGGTTGGACGGCCTTATTCGCAAGCCGACATTGAGAATGCCATGAAGATTTTTCGAGGCACGGGCTGTTTCGACGAAATCACCTATCAAATCAAAGAGTCAGACTCTCTCCGTTCCGATGGATTTCTCTCGGATGCCTACGATTTGACCATCAATATGGAACCTGCCAAGCCTCATGTGTTTGGCATGGGAGTGCGATACGACACCGAGGAAGGCGCGGCCCTGCTGCTCGACGTCGGATTGAACGAGAAGAAGTTCAACGGATCGAAGCTCAATCTATGCACGAAACTGAGCTACAGCCCGAAGGTGAACCTGACTTACACCTATTCCCGGTCGGGGTTGGCCAATTTCCACCTTGCCTTCGACTACCGCAACGAACATTTCAGGACCACCGACATATATGCCGACAATCTCATCAATCTGCATTACCGCCAGAGGAAGATAAGCGCATACTTCTCGCAATTCCATCTGCTCGACTTGTGCATCGTTGCGGGTGCGTCATACACAAGCACCGTTTTCGACAATGTTTCCATGGAAGGCTCCATCTTAGACACCCTTTGGCTTGAGCCCACCAAGTTTGTGACACCTTTCGTAAATGTCAAATTCGACAATCTTGACGATGCCTATTTCGCCAAGCACGGCCTTTTTGCCAACCTGAACTCCAATTATTATTGGGATTCGAAAAAAGGAGAAAACAACAACTTTGACCTTTCCTTTGCAGTGCAATACCATTGGACACCTAATGACGGGCGCATGACCTTCATTCCTCAGGTGTACGGACGCTTTTTCAATAACGAGACTTACTTGTACGGTTTGCGGCACAAGTGCGGAGGAGAGGTTGCAGGCCGTCATTTCGATAGCCAAATGCCTTTTGTGGGCATCAATTATGTGGAAGCGTTTGGCAACACGCCTTCCCTTCTCACGATAGCCCGCCTCGACATGCGCTACAATTTTTATGGGAAGCACTATCTGACCGCGATATACAACACCATATTGACAGATATGGTCTCACATGGCGCAGGGCTGAAGTATTCCTACAACAGCTTTTTAGGCCCCATATCGCTGACGGCGCAATGGACCAATCTTTACGAGAGCCGATTCAGCATGTATTTCTCATTCGGATACACGTTCTAAGCCCTCCTAAATGCAGCAATCCCGACGAGACCAAACTCATCGGGATTGCTTTTTTCCAATAATAACCTAGCTGTCAAGAAAGCAGATTCCTATTGTTTTCAAACAAGCGATGCAATTGGTCAATGCTTTTTGACCGCATTCTTATTTCGGGCAGATAACGCTTGAAATTCTCCAAGCTATGCATATCCGACCCTACATAGTCGTACATTCCTTCCCGCAACATATAATGCGACTTGGCAAAAGCCGAACCACCATAGACGCCCGCCAATGAAAGCAAATTCAATTGGAATTCATAGTCTTTGTCCTTCCAATGGCGATAATCCTTCTCCGAGGCATATTCATACCGTTCAGGATGCGCTATGACAGGCTGATAACCTTTACACATGATTTCGTATAACATGGATGAAACATTACGCTCATACATCATGTATGAAGTTTCGCATAGCACATGGACACCCGATTTGTCCAAAGTCAGCAGACCTTGTTCCAAATGGGTCATAAAGCGGTTGTCAAGCATATATTCCGCCGCCAAATGCAATTTTATTCTGCTCTCTTTCTCCGCCTTTTCACAAAAATCTTGAAACACGGCCTGTATATATTCTCGGTCGTTGTCGGCATATTCTTTCATAAAATGCGGAGTAAGGGTCATCTGTTCAATTCCATGTTCTTCGAGCAGTTTCAAGGCTTCAATAGACTTCTTTGAATTCGGAAATCCATCATCAACACCAGGAAGCAGATGGCAATGCACATCACAAGCTCCACGGAAGAAATCCGTTGGCAATCTCTTTTTGAACAAACTAATCATGCGTCAACCCCGCTTTCCTTGTTGATGCGCTTCTTTCCTAACAAACGGTGTTTCTTGCTCTTCTTTTCCTCAGCATCTTCATCGTCGTTATCGCCATAGCCATAACCGTAGCCATAGCCGTAACCATAACCGCCATAGTTTCCATAGCCGCCGTAATTACCGTAACCATAGCCGTAACCATAGCCACCATAACCGCCATAACCGTAACCACGACGTTTTTTGAGTTTGACAGAATTGAGCAATATAGCCAAGTTGGGCAATTTGTTGCCTTTATAGATCTTGTCAAGCTCTGCGAGTAAGGCCTTGTCGGTTTTCTCGGCACGAATCACAAACACGGTGAGGTCGGCCAACCGCTTGACGATGTCGGCATCGGCTACGATACCCAACGGCACACAGTCCAAAAAGATATACTCGTAATGCTGACGAAGATAATCTATCAAGGTATCAAGACGGTCACTCATCAAAAGCTCTGCTGGGTTGGGAGGAACTGGGCCAGCAAAAACGACATCCAGTCCAGGAATGGTTTCACTCGGCCAAATGAGGTCGGTAACATCGTCCGTCTTACCTGAAAGATAATTTGAAACGCCCATTCTATTCTTCACGCCAAACACTTTGGTCGCCGTACCTTTACGAATGTCCAAATCGACGAACACGGTCTTCTTGCCACCAAGGGCAAAACTGCTGGCCAAATTGGTGGAAACAAAGGTCTTTCCCGATGACACGAAGAACGAGGTAAAAAACACCACTTGACTTGTTGTATCCTTGTTTCGCATATACTCCATATTGGATCGTACCAACCTAAACGCCTCAGAAATGGGATCGCGCTTAAAGTCTTTAACCACAATCGCATGTTTTTCCAATTCCGACTTGAAAGGAATATCGCCCAAATAAGGCGCCTTGGTTCCCTTTTCCACATCACGGCGCGAATGGACACGTGAGTCAAGGAGTTTTTTAAGCAGAATGATTATCGCAGGAATGGCCAGTCCGATAAGAATACCTCTAGTAGTGTCTTTGCGCTCATCAGGAGCGATTGGCGTGTAATTAGGAGCCGCAAGGTCAATAACCTTGGCCATTGACTCCAGTTTTGGCTTGTTCAAAAGCAACTCCTCACGCTTGGTCAACAGGGTCAGATAAAGTTGTTCTTTGATGTTTCGCATCTGCTCCACCGAACTGATTTCAATCTGTCTATCAGGAACAGCTCGCACCTGTGCCTCTGCCGCCATCTTGTTTCTACGAGCCTTTTCAATTTCATTATCCAACATGGAAAGACGTATCTCAATGGATGACAAAATACTGCTTTTCAGAATCTCCTGTTGATCCATAATCTTTGTTACAGCGGGATTGTTACGTTCATTCTCATCATATTTTTCCAACCTGATGACATTCCCGTTATACTGCGTAATCAATCCAGAGGCCTCACCATCCACACTACCCACCGGAATCATCGTGCTCCCATCAATGTTTTCAATGAACGAAACAAGATTACGAAGATAAGATGCTTTGCCCGTGAGTTGGTTCAAAGTGCTTGAGGCTTCTTGACTTGAAGTAACAAAAGATTGGCCGTAATTGCCAAGACTAATCAAGTTATTATCGCGTTTGAAAGAGGCCACCTTTTCTTGAATTGAATCCAAGTCCCCACCGAGATTGGCAATACGCTCATTAATGAACTCATACGAATATTGGAGTATGCGCTCTTGATCGGCGATGGCATCCTCGTTGTAAACTTTAATAAGCATATTCAACACATCCGCAGCACGCTGGGGAGAAGTATCGCTGAGAGAAAGACGAAGAATTGTATTCGTATTGTTGTCACGCGAAATGGCAACACGTCTACGATAACCACTCGCAACAGACGCAACAGAAACACGTTGCACATCAATAACTTGGTTGATATAGCCTGCATTATAAGCAGGTGTATATGAAGCGCAAATCCTTCCAACTGGGGACAATACCGTGTCGCCTACACGAACAACCATCTCGTGCTTGTCAGGGAATCCGGTAATCGACATCTCCTTATCGTTAATGGGTGTTACGGCCAATTTGAAAGAGGCACCATCGCTCGCATCAAGAAAAGCCAAATCAATAGGAGAATTCTTGTAAAGATCCACACGACGCTTGGCTAATTTGCTTATCGTCGAATAGGTCTGATTAATGCCCAACTTTCTTACCACCATTTCCATAATGGTTTGCGATTTCATGATGGTCATCTCGTTACTGATGGCACTCACTGTCACAGACTGCGTCAGTTGGTTCACTAACGAGGAAGCTCTATCATATTCTGAACCTGCATCGGCATTGGTCTTAATCATAATGGCCGCACGACTGGCATAAATCCGCTGTTGGCCATGAACCTTATAATAGGAATACAGACCACCAATGGCCGCACAAATTAGCAGCCAATGGAGATTACGCAATACCAAGAATAAGATTTCCTTGATATTAATACCACCACCAGACTCTTCCTCGACGAAAGTCTGTTCCGTGGTTGTGTTGTCTATCGTTACCTTTGCCATGTTCTATCTTTCTTGTTGGGGAATGTATGACTTAATCAATGCATATATAGAAATTATGGATGTCGCAACGGCCAAGGTGGAGGTCACGACAGACCATCCCGAAAGCCATTCTTTGAAATAAACGCTTCCAAACGAATCCGTAATGAGAATATCGTTCTGTTCCAACATGAAAAACGGGTCGTCAAAAACCTTGGAGGAACGCGGGTCAAGATAGCGCAACACCATCTTGCCGTCCACTTCGCGCAACACACCTATCTTATCTCTACGGGTGTACAATCCAGCTGCGCTAGAAAGTGCCAAAGCCTCGAGCAAAGTGCATCGCTCATTGGAAATAGAAATAGAACTACCTCCACTGGAGTTCAAAATGAAAATCTGGAATTTGGAAAATCTGACATCCACACGTGGTTTGCTCATAAAAGAAGCCTCTACCAACCTCGTTTTGACCGTGTCAATCAATTGAAGACGCGTTAGCCCGGCCACATGCAGTTTGCCAAGAACGGGCATCTCAATATCCCCATTGATATCCACCAAATAGCCATAGCCTCTACTATTTCCACTATTATAATTACCTCTAGAATTAAAAGGATTGGCCAATTCGTTGTCCATATTGTCGCTTTGCACCCAAATACTCAACTCATCTGACGGACTAATGACAGCCTCAAACTTTCGGTTCAAGAGCACTTCACGTTGTTTTTCCATGTCTTGAAGATAGCGCACCTTGCGAGGGGTGACGCACGAAGTGGTCATGGCGGCCATCAATGCCAGCGTCACGACCCATAAAAATTTGTTGTTTTTCATATAACTTTTTGTTTCCTTATAAAGAATCGGCAAAATTACACTTTTTTCCAATACATTTCGACCATTTTCTTATACAATTTCGCCACACCCTTGTTGTTTTGGGCTAAAAGCTTCAAATTGTTCCTGAAAAACTCACGCAAATGCAAGGCAATCCATTGTGAAAAGCTATCAGTCCAAAGGGTGTGGGCGAGTATCAGAGCCTTTTCAGGGAAATTGCCAGAGGCAATGCAAGCTGCGATTTCCTCGGTGGTGTGGAATCTTAAGCCAAAATGGTTTTCAACGATGTCGCGAGTGGCAAACTTGCCGCCATCCCACGCATAACCCGTGTCGGTGAGGTAGAAAACCTTGCTGAAATCAACGCTGAGATAAGGCTCTCCCACCAACCCGAAATCGGAAAGTTGGTGCGTTTCCCAAAGCAGCCGGTTGTCGAATTTCGAGGTGGAGCTACCGTGCATACACACCGACCTAACGGGGTAATATTCACGGAAATAGGCTAAGTTTTTTGCAAACGCTGCCGTGGCTTTTTCCATGTCTCCATCGGCGGTAGCCAAGTCCTCGTAATGGTAGCCGATTTCGTGTCCCAAGGCCGCGATGCCACGAATCACCTCTGGCACGTTGCTCTGCTTGACGATGCGGAAGAAATAGGTGGATTTCACGCCAATTTCATGCTCCAACTGCGCCATTTTCAAGGCATTGGGTGCTTTTTCGTCCACATCGTGCCGCATGACAACCGTCTTTCCCTCGGCAGGATGTTCCATGAACTCCTCAAAAGTCTGGAGTTGATAGCCTGCCTTTTGGAAGGATTCCAACAATGAACGGTAGGATTTCAAAGTGAAGTCGCGCATATCAACTCTTTTTGGTCAACAAATCCTTGCAGGTCAGAAATTCAAATCCTTTGTCTTTGAAAAACGCCAATTCGCGCTCGTAAATCGGCAAAGCCTTTTCGCCCAAGTTCTTGACTTTCAGTTTATGGCGAAGCACATCGCCAAGAAGATAAGCAATGTAGTTCTTGGCTCGGCGCTCGATTTCGTCGGTTTCCTTGTCCTCGTCAATGAACTCGTTGGGATGGGTCAGGAACACGAATTGCCGACCATTGCACAGCGTTTCGCAATACAACACCCTGCGTGTGAAGCGGTTAAGTGCAGGAGCAATGCGCATGAAGGTGCCGATGTAGGGGAAACCGAAAGCGGAAATCGGGGCTTCCAAAACTCCCGAATCGCCTTTGCGGAAGATGTTGTCGGGTTGTGTGAAATAAGCCTTTCGCGGCGCGGTGAGCCAATTGAGTTTCTTCAACGCGCCAAACGAAAACATCATGTCCATCCTCTGCGACGAAACCGAGCTATCAACCTTGAAACCAGCCTCTTGCAACACTTTCGGGAAAGCCTTATCGACCCGCGCCGCCGGAGCGCGAAACGACACCACTTCCTCACCGATGATGTCCTCCAAAATCTGTTTGGATTGTTTCAAGTGCAAAAGCTGCTCCTCAGGCGGCATCACATCAAAAGCCTTGCTCACTTCGTGCGTAAGTCCGTGAGAGCCAACTTCATGGCCGCGTTCATACGCCATTTTCACCACTTCTGGATAAAGCCTCGCAATATGGCCAGTATAGAAAAAGGTGGCCTTCACGCTATATTTCTCATATAAGTCCAGCAGGCGTGGCATTCCTTGGTTGAGCACATACTCGCCCGTCTTGTCGCGCAACTTGTGATTCAGAATCGATGTGGTTTCCACATCGTTGGTAATCAGGCAAAAACGGTCTTTTTGCATAGTCCGGAATGTCAGAATTGCATCATCACACCGCCCCACGAGTAACCTAAACCTTGTGCCACCGAAAGCACCTTATTTCCGGACTTGATTGAGCCGTCGTTCAAGGCTTCCTTCAACGCAATTGGGATGGTCGATGAAACCGTGTTGCCCATCTTTTCGAAGCAGCAATAATACTTCTCCGGCTCGATTTTCATCTTCACGCGCTGCAGGTTAGCAATGTATTTGTTGGCTTGATGATAGACGTGCAAATCAATGTCTTCCAAAGCACAACCGTTCTTTTGCAGCACTTCCTCAATCAGTCCGGGAATGCGGTCGAGGGTGTAGTTCAGAATCTCGGCACCGTTCATGTAAATATAGTCCGACGACTTGGGATTTCCGAAGTTATCAAACTGTAAATCATTAAGTTGCTTTCTATGCCGTGCGCCACCTGATTTCACTATCAAATTCTCCGCACCGTTGCCGTCGGTACCGAAACTAAAGTTCCCGATTTCGGCGATGCCGTCACATCCGACCAAAGTGGCCGCCGCGCCATCGCCGAAGATGGTGCGGTTGCCTTTGTCGCGCGGGTGCAGGTATTTTGAATAGGTTTCCGCCGTCAGCAGCAGCACGCGCTTCGCCATGCCGCCCAAAACCAAACCTTTGGCCAAGGAAAGCCAAGGTTCACATCGATGGCCCCGATGCTGTCGGGCAAGCCCAATCTCTGCTGAATCAGGCAGGCCGTTGTGGGCAAAATGTAGTCGGGACTTTGGGTACAAAATATCAGATAATCAACCGTTTCGCGATTGATTTCGTTTTCCGCAAACAGCTTTTCGGCAGCGGCCACGGCCATGTCGGAAGCGGTTTCGTTCTCCGCCGCCACATGCCGTTCGGCGATGCCCAACTTCTTCATGATTTTCTCCTCGGTCCATTCAGGAAATTCCTTCGCGAGGTCGGCATTGGTCAGCACTTTTTCAGGCAGGCTGTAGGCCAAGGCTTGTATGTAGGCTTTCATTGTCATTAAACTAAGGTATAACCACCGTCGATTTTCAGTTCGGTTCCCGTCACCCACGAGGATGCGTCGGAGAGCAGATAGATGATGCCGTCGGCCACGTCTTCGGGATTGCCGAAACGCTTCAGCGGGAAGAGTTTCTTCATCTCGTCAAGGTCTTGTGTCAGAGCGTCTTGCGACGAGTGGAACAGTTCCGTTTCTATCATTCCGGGATGCACACAATTTACGCGGATGCCTTGCGGAGCCAAGTCCAAAGCCGCCGCCTTCGCAAAACCGCTGAGCGCGCTTTTGGTGGCCGCATACAGCGACTCGCCGTGACGCACGCTATCGTTGCCCGAAATCGAGGAGGTGAACACGATGGAGGCCGGACGGTTCAACTTTTTCCGCGCCACGAGGCAACGGGTGAGCCAAATGGCCGAGAACACGTTGGTTTGCGAGAGGTCGCGCCAATCGTCCTCCTTGATGAACTTGATCATGCCGATGCTCGTCACGCCCGCGTTGTGCGAAACGCCGTCCAATGGCGGCAGTAGCTCCACCATCGCACTGACGGCCTCGTGGTCGGTCAAATCGGCGGCAATAGCCTGATGACCAGTACCATCCAACATTTCAAGCGTTTGGTTCAGACGCTCTTGGTTGCGCCCGTTGATGACGAGTTTCGCGCCCATTTTGGCACACTCCACCGCCACGCAACGCCCGATTCCCGACGATGCGCCCGTCACAAGAAGGGTTTTCCCCTCCAAGGAAAAACGGCTCTTCATTAAACTCTTTGGATAAAGTTGTAGAGTTCCTCAATCGTGGTGCAAGCCAGCAAGTTGGAGCCAGTGATGCGTTTTCCCATCTCTGCATCCACCATCGTGATAACGCCAAGCGTGGTCAATGAACCCCATTCTTCCAAGGATTTGTAGTCAGTGGAAGGAGCAAATTGGTTGGCCGGAGTCTCGTCAAACTGCTCCGCAAATTGTTGTACAAATTGGTCTAATGTCATGATTCTATGTGTTTTATTGGTTGATAATCTTCAATATCCCAAACGGACTTCACTTCACTTTCGGGGCACATTCGTGCCACGATTTTCTGAAGCGTGTCGTCGGTGCCTACCTCAAAATATGTGCCAACTCCGTCGGCGTGCATGTTGCGCACCATTGTTGTCCACAAAACGGGATGCGTTATATGCTCTATCAGGTTGGCTTTCAGCTCGTCAGGATTAGTGTGCGGTTTTCCGTCCACGCACTGGTAAATCGGACAATTCGGCACATTGAAGGTCGTTTTTTCAATGATTTCGCCCAATTCCGCCCGCGCCTCGTCCATGTAAGGAGAATGGAACGAGCCTCCGATACCGAGCAAGACCGCCTTTTTCGCGCCTTCGGCCTTCAGGCGTTTCAGCGTGGTTCGGATGCCGTTCAAACTGCCCGTAATCACCACTTGGCCCGGACCGTTATAGTTGGCGAAATACACTGGTTCTCCCGTTTCGTCCCAAATCTCCTTGAGGCGTTTCTCGACGTATTCGTCCGACATCCCGATGACGGCACCCATTGCAGTGGGCGTTTTCTCGCAAGCCTTTTGCCCGAACAACGCCCTGTGATACACCAAGTTAAGTCCATCCTCAAAGTTCAGGCAACCGCTCACCACAAGGGCGGCAAACTCGCCGAGCGAATGACCTGCCACCACATCGGGGACGATGTTTTTTTGCGTCAAGGCGGCAGCCACCTCATAGATGAACACGGCGGGCTGGGTGTTTTTGGTTTCCATCAGCTCCAACTCGGTGCCGTGAAACATCACATCAGTAATGCGCCGACCGAAGAAATCGTTGGCGCGTTCAAACAATTGCTTGGCCTCGGGAAAAGCCTCATAAAGTTCTTTCCCCATGCCCTCTTTTTGGCAGCCTTGGCCTGGAAATATGAATGCAGTTTTCATTTTTGGTTCAGCTTGTTTTTCATTAACGTTGAAAAATCCACTTTCTTGTGTGCGGGATTCCCGGCAACTATCGTGCACGGACTCACCTTCTTATCCACCACAGACCCTGCGGAAACGATGGCGTACTCCCCCACTTCGGCACCACAAAGCACCGCGCTTTTCACGCCAATCCATGCGCCTTTGCGGATGACCACCGGAGCCACTTTCGGCTCGATGACGCCCTCAAAATGCGGATAGGGGTTCATGTGCGCAATCACTGTCACCTCGCCCGCGAGCGACACGTTGTCCTCGATGTAAACATATTCCGGATAGGCATTGTCGATGACGCAGTGCATTCCGATATAAACATTTTTCCCGATGTGCACTCCGCGCCAGCGGTTCATCTTCACCCGCCACCCGTTGAGCGGGCAAAAATACGACAATCGCGCCAAAATGATGTTCTTTATCTTCCTGAAAGCGAAGCGCAAAGGTCCCATGTTGCGCCTTGCGCCCGCGCTTCTCACCGCCTCGCCCAATTTCTTGTCGCCGCCGTAAAACGGGATGGTTCTCGGTTCTTGTATTTCGAATTGCATAAACAATTGTTTTTGAAAGATACGATTTGCTCAAAAAGTAAAACTAAACCGACTCGAGTATTCGGACAATCTCCTGGTTCGAATCCCCAGTTGAGCGGAAATAGTTCCTCTTTTTCTCCATCCATTCTTGCTTCTTCGAGTTTTCCAAAAAATCGCTTATCAACCTCACGACCTCATCAAAAGAACCCCTGTTGAAAAGCAACCCATATTGGTTCTCCAGCACCTTGAAATTGGTCATGTCATTCTCGCCAACAAAAGAGTTGGAACGAATGGCAGGGGTTCCTAATAATGCGGCCTCCGTGGCCATAGTTTGAGAATCTCCTAAATACAAATCCGCAAAAGCAAGAACATGATGCATCAATGAGGCTGGTATATTCAATCGACAATGGCTTAACTCCTCTGGTAGCGGCTTTTCGGAAGAAACATAAACTTTCATATGTTTCTCAACTTCCTGTGTCAATTGGATTTTTTGCTCCAATGAGAAGCCTTTGTTTCCCACATCGTGATTGGCGAACCATCCGACAAAACGGAAAACAGCGTACGGCCTTTGGATTTGATATTTCTCCAACACTGACGCATCGGGCGTGAATACCGACGGCGAGAGATAGCAATCCTCAAACATTCCTTTTATCCTAACATGTTTGTCGCCATAATCCAAGCCGAACGTTCCTGGAGTAACCACCTTGGTAGCATAAGGAGCAATGTACTTGTTAGTAAGTTTGACCACTTCGGAATCCGGGAATATCACGGATTTTTTGGAATGTAACTTGGCAATCCAAACAGCATAAAACGAAGCTTTGGATATCAGGACATCTGGATCGAATTTTCCTACAATTCTATTGTAAAGAAACAAATTAGGTATTGTTCCTAAGATTTTTCCGAACATACTCTCCTTATGTTGGCCAAATATCTCATACGGGACATGATCTTCATCCAGCACTTTCAACAGAACATCCTTGTCGCGTGCCACTACCTTTATCGCATGACCGTTCTCCTTCAATTGCCGCATTACGAATTTAAACTGATGGTAATGCTTCGGATGGTTTAGTTCAAACAGGAATCTCATCATTATTTGTTTCAAAAGTTTTAATCACTTTGGCGGGCACACCGACAGCTACACAATAAGGAGGAATGTCGCGCGTCACCACAGAACCAGCTCCAATGATAGCACCTTCGCCTATCGTTACGCCAGGCATGATAATGCAGCCTATTCCTAAATGAGCACCGTCTTTTACAACAACTTTTCCTTCCTTAAATGGGCAATGCATAGCATACATGCCTGGTTTATACTCGGACAAATCCCTTTGATGGCATAATATCATAACTCCCGAAGTAACTGCCACACCTTTACCGATTTCAATCAATTCTGGATTTCTCTCATCCAGAACCACACCTCGCGCGACATGGCTCTGCTTCCCAATCTTTACGCCCCTCATACGGTGAAGGGCAACCGTCACCTGATAGGGAAACGAAAACATGGTCAGAAGCGACAACGAATGTGTCCAAATCCCTTTAATAACAGATCCAATGCTCCTGTGTTTAACGATTGACATAAACAATTATTTTTCGGTTTCCAATTCATTATAAAAATACCGTCGCTTCCCGTTCTTTAATGGTTCGAATTGATCCACATGCACTATGTCCAATTTGCAATCCTCGCCAATATACTTTACGAATGTTTTTCTTATCGTTTCCTCCTGCTCCATAGAATACTTGTCAGACACAGGCTGAATGCGCAACAACAGTTCCTTGTCTCCTACCTTCCTGAAATCAAACGCCACCACGTCAAACTCTTTCATAATCATCGCAAATCCCGTTGCCGTCAGATGATGTCCATTGCCCAATCGCATCACATCGGATGTCCGGCCTATCACGCGCTTGATGACCTGTCCGTTATAGTTGGCTTCATTGGAGCGGGGCAATAGCTCCACCTCGTCTCCAAACTGATATCTTAACAAGGGAAAAGAGTAGTTCAACAAGTTGGTGGACAGCAAAGTGCCCGTGTTTTCCTCAAACTCATCCACTATTTCTGCGATGACGTTATAACCCACTTGATAAACGCCTCTCTCGCTCTCGTAAGCGGTGATTCCGGCATCGCGTGCACCATAGCAATCCATCACAAGGCACTGGTAGGTTTCCTCCATCGCTTTTCTGTAATAATCGGTCAAGTTCTCCGAAGTGGTAAACACAGCCTCAACCTGCGTCAAATCAACCTGATGCTCTTGAACGTATTTCGTGAAAGTAAACAAAGCAGCCGCATACCCATACAAATATCTGATTCTCTCTGACTTAATTGTACTGATGTATTTTTCGCACAATTCATCTGTCAAGTTTACAGCATTCATCGGATACTCATTCCTGATCTTATCATAGATGCGTCTTGTCAGCGATGGTTTGTTGGAAAAAAGCGAGGAGCTCCCCATCGCGACAAACTTGTCGCCATAACGATAGCCTGACTTTTTCCAATGAAAGATTTTGGCAGCGGTAACATATCCCCAAGTGTTCTCGTCACACAAATACAGCATTGGCTCCCCTGTAGTACCACCTGTTTTTCCAGAACGGTGCTTGAAACTGCTCAGATTATCCGGAACTATCTCGTTGTAGTGTTCATTAGCGATGGCTTTGTTGATGATTGGCAACTTTTTCAAATCCTCGGGAACCTGTATGTCATCGGGCTTCAAGCCAAGCGAATCAAACAGATTCCGATAATACACCGTATGCTCGTATGCGTGCCTTACCAAGTCCTTCAGTTTCTGGTTCTGCCATTCCGAAACCTGTTGGTTGGTCCAACCAGACATTTTCTCAATCTGACGATACCAGTAGGCGGCATTGGTGCCCACCAGCTTCTCAGAAATAGGCAACACAACGTTGAGCAGCAGTTTTTCCTTGATATTATTCATGTTTGTTGATAGCTTTCAAATAAATGTCTTGGATTCTCTGTGCCACTTTTTCTGTGGTCAGTCCCAACCTTAATATCTGTTCCCGTCCTTTGGTTCGTTTGCCATAGTCCAAAGCCTTCCCAAGCAAATCTGCAATCTCATTGGGCTCGTAAGTATCAGCCACAAATGTACCTTCAACGCCAGCAGTAACCCAGCGGACGTCGCCGACATCGGTCACAATAATAGGACAATTACAAGCCATGGCTTCCTTGATGACATTGGGGGAACCTTCCTTCAGCGAAGTCATCAGCAAAACATCGGCGCCACACATATATTTGACCACCTCGTCATGTGACTTGTCAAAAACCGGAAGCAGCACAACGTCCTTCTTTTCATTCAGCATCTCAAACGCCTCTTCTGCCAATCCGAAATTCTTTTCTTTTCTCTCCGGATTCGACACAAAAATCACATATCGTTTGGCTGCATCAAGGCCGACGCTCCTTTTGGCATCTTCTTTTTCAACAATCTTGAACTTTTCAATATCCACGCCATTTGGAATGACGGCAACATCTCTTCCCAATTGGTTCTTGGTTCGCTCCGACTTCACAATGACCGCATCCCAAACATGGTCAACAAAGAAACGAACCGTTCTCAGTTTTCTTGTCATCGACGGGAAACTCCCCAAAATGGAAACGACCACTTTGGTCTTTAGCCCCAACGATGCAAAAGATGCCAAATACCCACAAACCGAGTAATGGGCATGGACGACATCGGGCTTTTCATTCCTAATTAGTTGCCTGAGCGACCAAAAATGTTTGAAATAACCCGAAAGGCCATGTCCAACCACAGGGAACAGCACCATGTCGAGTCCTTCCTTCTCAAGCGACTCGAATTGTGTACGCACGAACGAGCTAACCGTTCCTACCGCCTTATTTCCACTAGCAACGAAAATGACTTTCATGGTAACAACTATGACACTGAATGATGGAATTATGACTTCTTTTTATCAATCATAAACTGCTTTGTTTTTTTCGTATATCTGTAATGGTACAATAAAATGCCTCTTTCCTCTTTCCGCACTTTTCAATAATTCATAACGCTCAAATAGTAAACGAATTGAATCTCCTAATGCTTTCTTATACTCTTTCTCCAGTTTCGTTTTATCTATTTCTTTTATTTCATATTTTGAAACATACTGACATGTGAATTCTTTTGGCTTTTTTTGGACTATTCTAATCTGTGTAATACCATAAGTATTCAATAAATCTAAACCAAGCAACATATCATCCAAAAACCCCGCGTGAACTCTTTTACCGTTCTCTCCCTCGAACACATCATAAGTCCTCCCATCAATATGGTCTATTAACACCGAATGCCTTCCACAAGAACATTCGTGATCTGCCAATGTCACAACATCTCCATTCTCATATCTAATCAATGGCATTGCATAGTTATCCAAATTGGTAAGCACAACCTTTCCGTGCATAGAATCATTATCGTTTTCATCCAATATTTCTAAGATTGAATGCTCAAACGCATGATGCAAACCTTCGTGCGCATGGCATTCGAAGGCTAAAGAGCCACACTCACCACACCCATACTGATCATACAAATTATTGCCAAAAGCACGCGTAATCTCCATTCTTTGAAAATCATACAATTGCTCTGCTGTCACAGAAACAAAAGGTATATTAAAATGCAATCCTCTTTGGTTTATTACACTAGCAACATAAAACACCGCAGAAGTATAACCACGAAGATAAATAACATTTTTGCATTTTAAACAATCTATCAATCGCTCCAAGTTAGCGTCCGATAAATCATAACTATTGAATACAATCTGATTTTTCAGCCATCCCTTAAAAAAACCTTTCAATACATCTTTTTTACTCAAACTATGAGTCCCCCATATTACAATACCAAAGTCATTATCGTCAATACCACCATTCTCTTTGTACCTTCTCATCAATGCCGACTCAATGTCACGACAAAGCTTTTGTTTACGGAATACAACAGGAGTTCCGGAAGATCCGCTCGTAGTATTGTTTTTTATACCTTCCAACTCCACATCAGCAAACATGGATTCTTTCTCATTACATAATATTTCCTTGGTCAATAAAGGCAGTTTTCTTATATCTGAAACAGTTTGAAAATCATTAAGTTGCAGACCTCTCTCTTGGAAAACGCGCCTATAATACGGAACATGCTTCGATGCAAAAGTCAATAATTCTCTAAGCTTTTTCACCTGATATTCCTCTATCTGTTCTTTATCAAACCAATCTGTCTTTTCAAACTCAGACAAATAAGTTGAGATTTCAGAATACTTAGTTTTTAAAATACACTTTTTTATTATTTTTCTAAGATACTCCATAACACTTTTAGGAAATGCATTTATTATAAACAATACTTAATCCATTTATATGATTCTCAATTGAATACAAATCTCTTATTTTTTTAACTTGGTTTTTGGCTTTCATGCAAAACAAATCAATATTATCTATCATTTCTTTCATCTTCAAACAACAATCTTCTTCATTCCCTGTGTCGAACAACATGGCATATTTACCTCCACAAGTAACTTCTCTCATGACTTCCCAATCATTTACCAACACTGGCAATCCAGCCAACATAGCTTCCACCACAGCTATCCCGAATGTATCCTTGGCGGTGGAATACACAAATCCATCAAGATGTTGCAATATTGCCATCACATCTCCTCTACTTCCTACAAAATGCACTCTATCCAACAAGCGGTTTTCTTCACAATAGCGAACACAATCGTCGTAACACTTTTCTTCTCCTTCAATCCGTTTACCGACAAAATAAAAATCAAATTGTTTTATTCCATAATCATCAAGACGCTTTATGCTCTTGCAAATAACCATTTGAGTCCTTTCTGCAACAAAATTACCAACACAACCAAACTTCAATCTCTTTTCTTCACTCCTTAGGACATTTGGTATAGGATAATCATAATCATATTTATCTAAACATATTCCATTATATACCACATTGCATTTCTCTTTTTTACAAAACAATGTATGCTGAATGTACCAATCCCTAACATAATTGCTCACAAAAACAGTTTCGTCTGCCCACCAAATATTAATATGACGAAGTACTCGCTTATAGAATGTATCCAACAAGCCATGAAACGAAGTGACTATTTTCAAATTGGTAAACAAGGCACATAATACACCAATTACTCCATTCATCAGAGTCTGTGCATGAAGCAAATTAACATTCTCTTTTTTCAAAAGCTTCCGAATTTCACCAAAATACCCAAACACAAAACCTCTAGGCTTAATACGAAACATGGGAACCCCTGTAGCCCTAAACTCGTCAGTTAGTTCCCCGTCGTTACGATAAACCAAAATCATCTCATACGGAGCATAATCCTTTTTTCGGCAGATGTCCAGGGTGAGCATTTCCGCTCCTCCTCGATTAAGGCTGCCGATAAAATAGGCAACTTTCATTTTTCAAACCAATATAGTGTTTTTACAAAATTATCAACCACCACGTTTAATCCACGACCATCCCAATACGACTACAAAAATGAACACCGTCCAATAATCAAACCATTTGAGTTGCTTCGCTCCTACTTGGGAAACACCAAATGCAGCAAACATCAATTCAAAAGGCAAAGCTGGCTGATGGAAACGTTCGTGAAAAGCATACTTACTAAACGCTATGACCGCCAAATAACCGCACATCATCGCTATGGGCAAAACATGCTTTCGCCATTCGCCCGACAACAGCAACAAAAACAACGCATAAATGGTTAAACCCGACATGATACATTTCACAAAGACACCACCATGTATCATTTGTTGGTTTTCTTTTCCTTCATTATTAATAATGTTCGGAAATGGAATGGTAAAAATAAAGGGAGCAAACAGCGTTCCAGAAACATATTTTGTGTATTGTGCTGCTCCTTTCTTTTCAGCATTATAGTTAATTTTATTGATATTTCCACTTTTATCTTCCCAAATTTCATCCACTTCTCTCATAATCCTATCCCCTACCGTTGTTGTCGTTAAACTTGCCACTACCACAACTGCCAAAAGTATTCTTTTCCACCATGAGCCTAAACGGCCTTTAATAAACACAACCGCCACCAAAACAGCTAGTAACCCAACCGCACCCAAAGCTGTTCGAAAAGTAAACAAAGAGAATCCAACTGCCACTGCCAAGACAATATGTTTAATATCAAACCTTTTCTCCGACAAAATCACATCTATACAATCCACAAACAATACTGTAACAAAAACCATATCCGCTTCTTTCAGATGGACCCCACAATAATAGATTAAATTGGGCATCAACATACAGAAAATAGCACTCATGCGAGCCGTGCTATCTCCGAAATGCCTTTTGGCAATTCGATAAATCAACACGCATGTCGCGGCACTCAACACACAATGACCTATACGTGCTGTAAGCACGTAAGTTCCAAATACCTTACACAAAAAACCAGTCCAATAGATTTCTCCAGAATCACCAAGTCCATAGTCTTTTATTATATTCCGAAACACTTCAAATCCTTGTTGACTCCACACTAGACTCATATTATAATACACTTGCTCATCAGCGGAATGAAACATAAACGGCAGTCCTGTCATGGCATCGTAAAAAAAATAGGCAAAGATTGTATATACTAGCCTAATAATCAGTGCAATCCAAAACATTTTTTGCACAAACACCTTGCGATGCAACAATCGCCATCGTTTGGTCAGGTCGTTGCTGAAATAGAAAAAGGAACATACTTCAACGATCCCGAACAACATCATATAGAACGGCAGCATTTTGTTCATAAACACTATCGAAACCATTGCCAAGGTGATGAAATAGATAGTCATCGCCTTTCGGGAAATACTATTGGGGAAATAAGTCAGCATAATTTTTCTGTTTAAAATAAACACAACACAAAAAAACATCAACAACGCATCATCTTAACCATTGTTTTACTTTCATTCCAAATCTCATAATACGACTATTTAATCTTAATAAACAAACTGGTCTATTGTATTGTTTGGCTTTTTTCCCATTCTGTTTATTCCAATCAATTTTCTTCAATTCCTGTTCTGCATCCCGCCTATATGATTCCGAAATGTAATAATTCATTAATCCATTCACTCTCAAAGCATCCACCAAATGTTTATAATCCGCATTTTCACTTTCTATGGGTTCCAAATCTGTAAGATTCCACAACATGTGCTCTTGGGGTTCATACAGTTTCCCAACCGCCCGATTAGCCAAATCCACATCCTGATTGTAATATGCCAAAGGCTTGTTCAGAAATGCCACCTTGTATTTTAGTGCGATATGAATCCACAAGATAAAATCCTCCCCCAATTTGACACCTTGAGGATATCCTTTCATTTCATCAAAAATGCCACGAGGGACACAAACAGCCCCGGTCCAAAGCGGCATGGCCAATGTCTTCGCGTACACTTGGCAATAATTGATGTAACCCTTTTCAAAACCCGCTTCAACGCCAATCGGGGAAACACGGGTCTTATGTTTGGTTTCATTAACGATGATATAATTCGTCCCATAAATGCCTGCATCTGGGAATTCCTCAATCAACTTGGACATTTCCTCCAAAAAA
>CADAVB010000001.1 GCA_902791165.1 uncultured Bacteroidia bacterium | reverse complement strand
ATGGTGAGTTTCAGCGGCAAAAACATCACCTACAAAGATGTCATTGACAATCTGAATGTTTTGGATTACGACTATTATTTCCAAATCGTCGATCACATCCTGCGCGGCGAAACCAGCGACATCCTTCTGATTTTGAACGACATCATCAGCAAAGGCTTTGAGCCACAGCATTTTGTAAGCGGAATGGGCAACCATTTGCGGAGCCTGATGGTCTGCAAAGACGCGGTGACGGTGCAATTGTTGGAGGTCAGCGAGCAACTGAGGCAAAGATATTTGACCCAAGCCCAGACCTGTCCCCTGCCTTTCCTGATTAAAGCTTTGGAAATCAACAACCAATGCGACATTGACTATCGCGCCGCCAACAACAAGCGGCTGCATTTGGAGATTGCCTTATTGAAAATGTGTGCCTTGTGCAGTCAGGCCTTAAACACGCCGACGGCACAGGCGCAACCCGTGCAGGTGGCGCAGAATAAACCCGCCCAACAACAGCCAACACCCCAACCCACCAACAATCCAACAATTCAACAAACAACAGTTCAACAACCTACACCCCAACCCCAAGTCTCGCGTCCCGAAGCCCCAAGTCAGCAATCAACACCCCAACCCTCCAACAATTCAACAACTCAACAATCAACAATTCAACAGCCAATAACCAGGCCACGCGGCACCTCAAGCGGTATTAGCATCAACAAGGCCATGCAGCAAGCCGAGCAAAAGGCCGAAGAGAAAGAGGAAACTTGGGACAACGCCTTCACACAGGAACAACTGACGGCTTCGTGGACCGACTTCGTGAACCGCTACAAGCACACCTCGGCCAGTTTCGCGGCGGCGATGGGAAAATACATACCTAAATTAATTGGCAGCTCCGAAATCCATTTCAGCGTGGATAATATGCTCTTTGAGCACGACACTGAAGGCATGAGCGCGCTGAAGAGTCACCTGAGGAACACGCTGCACAACAACCAGTTCAAGCTCGTCCCCGAAGTGATGGAACGCCCCGCCGAAATCGAGGCCTACACCGACAAGGACAAGTTCGAGAAAATGGTTGAAGAGCGGCCGTATTTGAGGACTTTGCAAACGGAATTGAAATTGGAGGGAGACCTTTGATTAATTTGGAGTTGGGAGTTATGAGTTATGAGTTATGAGTTATGAGTTATGAGTTATGAGTTATGAGTTGGGAGTTAGGAGTTAGGATGTATGAGGTGAGATAGCCCTGAAAGGGCGATTTAATTCAGCCCGACGCGAAACGTCGGGGGAAAATGGCGGATGCCAAAACGATGCGAAACGTCGGGGGAAAATGGCGGATGCCAAAACGACGCGAAACGTCGGGGGAAAATGGCGGATGCCAGTCCGTAGGGACGAAGGATGATAGGCTGGCGGTGAAGCACAGCGAAACCCCTGCCCCAAAAACAGAAGAAACGAATTTAATTAAACCATAAACAATGAAAAAACAACACATTGCAGCCATGATGATTCTTACCACAGTGGCAACCGGCTGCGGAGAAAAGGCAGTCGAAACGAAAGAAACCGAAAAGGAAGTTGTTCCAGCCATCGAGCTGAGCAACATGGACACCAACATCAATCCGGCGGAGGACTTTTTCCGCTATTGCAACAACAATTGGATGAAGAACAACCCGATTCCGGAGGAATACTCCACCTTCGGCGCGTTCACCGAAATCGACCAGCACAACGAAATCCTCATCCAAGAGATTATTGATGAGGTATCGAAAGACGAAAACGCCGCCCAAGGCAGCGTGGCCCAGAAAATCCGCGACTTCTACAACGCAGGCATGGACTCCATCGCCATCAACGAGCGCGGCTACACCGAACTCCTGCCCTACTTCGAGATGGTCGATAACATGACCGACAAGGCGCAGTTGGCCGAACTCATGGGCAAGCTCCACGCCGATGGCATGAGCGGTTTCTTCGGTGCCTTCCCCAGCTCCGACCCGAAGAACGCCGACATGGTCATCATGCACCTCTACCAAGGCGGCCTGAGCCTCACCGACCGCGACGACTACCTCAAGGAAGAGACGCAAGAAATGCGCGACAAGTACGTCGGACATGTCGCCAAGATGTTTGAACTCACTGGCACCGAAGCCGATGCCGCCGCCCAGAAGGCCCAAGGTATTCTCGCTCTGGAAATCCAGTTGGCCAAAAACTCGTTGAGCCGCGTGGAACGCCGCGACCCCGACAAGACCTACAACAAGAGAACCCGCAAGGAGTTGCAGGCCTCGACACCCAACTTCAACTGGGACAACTACTTCAATGCCATCGGTGCGCCCGCTTTCGACGACCTCAACGTGGGTATGCCCGACTTCATCGCCAGCCTCAACAAAGTCATCCTCAATACGGATTTGGAAACCATCAAGGACTATTTGAAGTGGAAAATCATCCGTGGCAGCGCCTCCATGCTGAGCGACGAACTCTCCACCGAGAGTTTCAACTTCTACGGCAAGTACCTTTACGGCCAAGAGGCACAACAACCCCGCTGGCGTCGTGTGCTCAGCAACACCTCCGACTGCCTCGGTGAAGCCATCGGCCAACTTTATGTGGAGAAGCACTTCCCCGCCGAAGCCAAGGAGCGTATGCTCAACCTCGTTGGCAACCTGCGCGTGGCCTTGGGCGAGCGCATCAAGCAACTCGACTGGATGAGCGACGAAACCAAAGCCAAAGCCCTGCACAAACTCGACTGCTTCAACGTGAAAATCGGCTATCCCGACAAGTGGAAAGACTACACTGAATATGAGGTTACGCCCGATTCGTATTTCGAGAACGTACACCGCGCCATCCGCTTCGAGAGCAAGAAAGACATCGCCAAAATCGGCAAGCCCGTCGATAAGGACGAATGGTTCATGACCCCGCAGACCGTGAACGCCTACTACAGTCCCGACATGAACGAAATCGTTTTCCCCGCCGCCATCCTCATGCCTCCCTTCTTCAACATGGACGCTGACGACGCAGTGAACTACGGCGGCATCGGCGTGGTGATTGGCCACGAGATGACCCACGGCTTCGACGACCAAGGCTGCAAGTACGACGAGAAAGGCAACCTCAACAACTGGTGGACCGAGGAAGACGCCACCAAGTTTGCCGAGCGCACCCAGCAACTCGTGAAGCTTTTCAACGAGTTTGAAGTGCGTGGCAACCAAATCAACGGCGAGCTGACCCTTGGCGAGAACATCGCCGACCTCGGTGGCCTCAACATCGCTTGGGACGCTTACCAGATGACCGACGAGGCCAAGGCCAACAAGAGCATCGACGGCTTCACGCCCGCCCAACGCTTCTTCATCAGCTACGGCACCATCTGGCGCAACAACTCGCGCGACCAATACCTTGAACGCCAAGTCGTCACCGACGTACACTCGCCCGCCGAAGCCCGCGTGAACCGCACCCTCGGCTCGATGCCGCACTTCTACGAGGCCTTTGAAATTCTGCCCGAAAACAAGATGTATATCGCTCCTGAAGAGCGTGCTGTGATTTGGTAATCATGGGATTAAAGAAACAAATAGCGAAACTGGGGCTTCGTTTGGGCGGCTGGAAAACCGTCAACGAAGCCCCGGCCGACTTGGGCAACGCGGTCTGCATCGTCGCGCCGCACACCTCCATCGAGGATTTCTTCGTCGGTTTGGCCTACTATTGGGCCAACGACATCAAGTTCAAGGTGATGATCAAAAAGGAATTCTTCGTCCCCGTGCTCGGCTGGCTCCTGAAAAAAGTGGGCGGTATCCCAGTCAATCGCGGCCACCGCAACAACCTCGTCGAGCAGATGGTGGAGATGTTCGGACAAAACAAGGACACGCACCTCGTCATTTGCCCCGAAGGCACGCGCAAAAAGGTAAACCAATGGAAGAGAGGCTTCTACGTCATCGCCGAAGGTGCCAAGGTGCCCGTCATCCTCGGCTTCATCGACTACCAGAAACGCTATTGCGGAATCGAGCGAGTCTTCTATCCCACAGGCGATTACGAGAAAGACTTGGCCGAGATTTGGGACTATTACAAGAACATTAAAGCCAAGTTTCCCGAAGACTTCAACCTCGACGAACAATACCGAAACGAGTTGGCATGATTGACCTAAGCACCAAAATCCACGACAAGTTCACCTTGGAATTCAAGGTGGGGTTCAACACGGAGAAAGCCGACAAACAAATGAAATTCAGCGACTTCGTGATGAACGCATGGATTTTTGTGCCCAACAGCCTCGACATCAACGCGACCAAATACAGCAAAGAGAACTTCTACCGCGACCTCAAGTCGGACGTGCGCCTCATCACACCGGAATACGACCTTCACGACCTCGCCAACGATGAGCAACTGCTTCCCAACCAAACACTTAACGAGGAGTTTGAAAACCTTTTCATTGCCCCTGACGACACCGCCGACCTCGTTCATGCCATCAAGATGTACTGCGCCATCGCCAAAAGCAGCCTCCGCGACGCCGCGCAACAGGTGATGACCGCCGAAAACAGCCAACAACGCGTCGAAGCCTGCCAAACCTACATCGACGACGTGAAAAAAGTGCTCAATCGCTTCAGATTGCTCTACAACAAACTGAAAAACAGCGACATAAAAGACAGAATCGTACAAGATTTCGCCTACGCCGACGAGTTTTTGGGCAATGTGATGGCCTCCTACACCTATCGTCTTCGCGACGAACTACACTCCACGTTTCCAAACGATTACGCCCAATTGGAAGAGCAATTCAAAGCCTTGCTTTTGGGCGAGAGGGAGTACAAGTCGCGGCAAGGCTACCTCAACGTGCGCCCCGACGACCCCATTTCGCGCCAGTCTGCTCAAGAAGTTCGCCGAGAGCGACCTCTACCTCAGCTCCAACAAGCGCAAAAACACCTTTTTGGTTGAGCAAATCCTCTACAGCCTTGCCGCCGGTGCCGCCATGGTGGTGGCCACGCTGTCGTCGTTCTTCTTCCAGCAACGCTACGGCAACTTCACGCTGCCGTTCCTTATCGCGCTGGTTGTCAGCTACATGTTCAAGGACCGGCTGAAAGACCTGCTGCGTCTCTTTTTCGCCAAGCGCGTGAGCAACAAGGTGTTCGACACGCGCACCGACTTCCACATCAAGGGACGGCACATCGGCTGGAGCAAAGACAGCATGGACTTCATCGACGGCGACAAAGTGCTGCCCGAAGTCATTCGGTTGCGCGACCGCCTGCCCCTCTTCGACGAAGTGAGCGGCAACGACGAAAAAATCATCCTGTTCCGCAAGAAAGTGCAGATTTGGCCTGACGAATTGGCCAAGGCCAGCCCCTTCCCACTGAAGGGCATCAACGACATCCTGCGCTACAACATCACCGAGTTCACCCGCAAGATGGACAACCCAAGTTTCCCACTTTCGGGCACATGGGAAAACAATGACTATCAGACCATTGAGGGCAGAAAGGTGTATCGACTCACCTTTGTCATCCAATGCACCTACGAAGGCAAGACGGAATACAAGCGCGTGGTGGTGAAATGCGACAGGAACGGGATTGTTAAAATTCTCTAATTATCTCATTCCCAAAACTTTGCAAAGTAGGGCACTTTCCGAGCTGTTCCCCACCACAACCGTAAACTCCCCAGCCTCGAAATTCCAGCCTTTTTCCGATGAATACACCGACAAATCGCGCTCCGTGAGGTAGAAAACCACTTGTTTGGTTTCACCTTTATTAATATGTACTTTTTTGAAGCCTTTCAGCAGCTTGGAAGCAGGCGCGATGCTGGCCACTTCGTCTCGCACATAAAGCTGAACAACTTCGTCACCATCACGAGTGCCAATGTTTTTCACTTGGCAGGTGACTTTGCAAACTGTATCCATTTTAGATACAGTTTCAACTTGCAAATCGCTGTATTCAAATTGGGTATAACTCAGGCCATAGCCGAAGGGGAACAACGGTTTGGCGGATTCTTCTACATAATCGCCCGTGGCGGGTTGGGAATAATAAACGGGGATCTGTCCCACCGAACGCGGGATGGAAATCGGCAAGCGGCCAGAAGGGTTATAGTCGCCCCAAAGGATGTCGGCCAAGGCGGAACCGCCTTCCATGCCAGGATACCAAAGGGTTAGCATTGCGTTGGATTTTTCGTTAGCGAGGTTCATGTCCAAGGGACGGCCTTGTATGTAAACAGTGACAACGGGCTTGCCCGTGGCGTAGATGCGCTGCATCAGTTCTTCTTGCTTGCCCAAAAGTTTTAATGTGGAGCGGTCGTAACCTTCGCCGCAGTCCATGTCGGAAATGGATTCATTGACAATGGCGGCACCTGTTTCCTCATAGCTTGTCTTGAAGTCGCGGGCAGAGGAACCACCCACCACAAGTACCACAACATCTGCCTTTTGCGCGGTTTTGACGGCTTCGTCAATGTCGGCATCGGCTTCGTCGCGAATGGCGCAACCTTTGGCGTACAGTACCTCTGCCCTGCCCTTTTCGCGTATGCCTTCAAGTATGGTCACGATACGGTTGGGGTCTTGCGGCGCGGTGTAGTCGCCGAGTTGGTTGTACATGTTGTCCGCATTCGGCCCGACGACCGCCACCTTATTAATATGTTCGCCAAAGGGCAAAATGCCGTCGTTTTTCAGCAAAACGGCTGATTCCAAAGCCACTTGCTTGGCCAACTGAGCGTTTTCTTTCGTCCCTACTTCGGTTTCAGCCAAGTTTTCATCAACATACGGATTTTCAAATAGTCCAAGGTCGAATTTCAGTTGCAACACATGACGCACGGCGCGGTCGATGTCGGCTTCGGTGACGAGGCCGCGCTGCAAGGCTTCTTTCAGGAAACCGCCATAATTATAGCCGCCCAAGTCAATATCGACACCCGCTTTCAAGGCCATGGCAGCGGCTTCGGCGGGGTCGGTGGCCACGTGTTGGGTGGCATAAATGGCATTAACAGCGTTCAAATCACTGAAAACCACGCCTTTGAAGTTCCATGAGTTGCGTAACACTTCTTGCAAGAGCCAATGGTTGGCCGAGCAAGGCACGCCGTCGATGGTGTTGTAAGAAGTCATCACGGTTTTGGCGCCGCCTTCGCGAATGGCTTTTTCAAACGAGGGCAAATAGTCGGTCATCAATCTGTTCGGTCCGACTTCGGCGGTGGCGGCATTGTGACCGCCTTGCGGAATACCGTAGGCGGCTAAATGTTTCAAAGTGGCGCAAACGTGTTTCTGCATTCCTTTCACCACCGCAGAACCCAGAACACCAGATAGATAAGAATCCTCGCCCATTGTTTCCTCCACTCTTGACCAGCGCGGGTCGCGGGCAATGTCGAGGACCGGACCATAGCCGATTTGTGCGCCTTGAAGTCGCACCTCCTTCCCCATCACTTCACCCATTTTTTCAAGCAATTCGGGATTCCAAGCGCTGGCTTGTCCAATGCCTGTCGGGAAAACGGTCGTGCCAACA
Organism: uncultured Bacteroidia bacterium; assembly: GCA_902791165.1. Taxonomy (GTDB): domain Bacteria; phylum Bacteroidota; class Bacteroidia; order Bacteroidales; family F082; genus Limimorpha. The sequence goes on along the minus strand of CADAVB010000001.1, from coordinate 82,691 downwards.
GCCATGTGCCCGTGAGGCGTTTCTTCGCAAAACAACAGCGGGATGCCGAGGCGCGTGTTTTCTATCGCGTGGCGTTGCATCATGTTCAGCAAACGAGCAGATTCTTTTGGATGCAGCCCCGTTTCCACCGTCTTCCTTGACCATGGGTCGGCGCGAAGCACCGCCCAACAGGAACCGATCGGAAGCGTGTCCATCATGCCGAGAAAATTCTCTGAAAGCCAAAGCGAATCGCCGTCCTTGCCGTAGAAGTTGAAGCCTATGGGACAAGTCAGTTGGCCGCATTTTTCCTCGATGGTCATCTGCGACAATAGGGCTTCAACGCGGTCTTGCTTATTGGCACAGGAGCAAAACAACAAGCACACTATTGCAAGGGAAAGAATCCTTAAGCCTTTTACCGTCATGGCGGGCGAAGACCTGCCATCTCCCAGGCGCGAAGACGACACCATAATGCGTATGAGATTGCGGGTCAAGCCCGCAATGACGGTTGGGGTTCGGTTTTGGTCGTTTTGCGCCATGAATCCTGTATCAAACCAAGTGTTTAATCAGTTCTTCGCGGTCGCCGGGGAGCATGTCGATGACGGGGATTTCAACCATCGTGTAGCAACCCGGTTGCAGGCGCATCGTGGCGCGGGCCACATTCACCAGCACCTGCCCCGTCAAAGCAGGGTTGTTGATACTCATGTTGAACTCCATGCGCTGGTTGGCGGTCTTGCCCGAAACGCCTTTGCGCACAAGGTTCACGCCGTGGCCCATGTCGCGCAATTCATCAACGCTTTCAACGGCAAACACATGGGTTTCATCGTTGGCAAAATAGGGGTCTGCCTTGATTTCGGCGGTCACTTGTTCCAAAGTCGCGCTGTCATCAAGCTCCACATACACCATGCGGCGATGGATGCCTTCGCCAAGCGGAATGGTCACCGAAAGCGCGTTTTTCACGCCTTTTTTGCAGCGCACACACACGCTGTGTCCCATCGACATACCAGGACCGAAGTTGGTGTACGACAAACCTTTAGGTGCAAGACTTTGCATCAAAGTGCGGACGATGGAATCCGAACCTGGGTCCCAGCCGGCAGCGATGACGCTCACCGTGTTCGTTTCCTTATTAATAGCCATCAGCTCGCGGCGGTAATCGACAATCGCAGTGTGGATGTCGAAAGAATCCACCGTATTGATGCCCAAGGGCAGGATTTGTTTGGCGTATTCGGGGCAACTGCGCGTAGGACAAGCCAAGATTGCTACCTCCACATTTTTGAGTTCGCGAATATCTTTAACAACCTCGTATTGAGAGAGTTCCAAAGGCTTGTTTTCGGCTCCGTTGCGGCGCACGATGCCCGCTATTTCGAAATCGGGGGCGGCTTCAAGGGCTTCCAATGCGAAGCGGCCCACATTGCCGTAACCCACTACGGCGGCTCTGATTTTGTTCATTTTTCGACAGATTCAAATAAAACAACAATAATTCATTCAAAATCAACAGTTTCCTTTCCTTCCAAATCTTCCTCTTTTATTGGATTGACTTCAAAAATAGCAGCAGGTTTATCCAACTTCTTCATCGTTTCGGTAATTGCAAAAGGCAGCTTGTATCCGACATTGAATTCAGTTGTCAGATACACATTGTCATGTTCTTCATCCCATTTTGGGATATATATCATTGCTATTTTCCCGTTTATTTCACTTGTTTCCCATTCTTGATTTTTTTCTACCGTTGACCATGCTTTGATTTCCGGCTTATAAGTTTCCAAATCGAAATCAAACGGGAAATACAGATAATTCACGGCATAGCAAAAATACTCAAAACTGATGTCATAGGGAAAAGTGATTACAAACTCGTCTTGCAAAACCGTCAGCTTGGGCAATATAATATATGCCTCTTGATTATACATATTGCATAACTGGGCAAGTACTTTTTTCAATTCATCCAAACTGATGTTTCTGACAACAATCATCTTTTCATTTTTGACAAGTTGGGTTGGTTTAAGGCTATGGTCAGGGCGATTAGTTGTTTCCCAAGTGTCCTTTATTCGCTTACCAAACAGATTGTAAGCCGATACGATTGCTGCAACAATAGCAATGATAATGAATAATGTTGTTTTGTTCATAGTGTATATTATTGGCTAAAGTTTATTGCTGCAAAAATAGTTTTTTCCCAAAAAAGAAGCGACAATTTTTAGATTTTTTTGTTTCCATTATTTTAATAATGTGTATTTTTGCCATCAAATAATTCTATTCAAAATGAGCACAGCAACACTGACAAACCTACTTGAATACCTATACGCGACGCTTTCGCCAAACAACATGAAATGGGTTGGCGAGCATTTGATTGAACAATCCGAAAAAGCGGAAGCCCCAATGCGACCATACACTATGGAAGAGATTGATGCTATGCTTGAGGAATCCGAACGCGACTTTGAAACGGGAAGATGCTATAGCACAGACGAAGTGCTGAAAATGTGTGAGGAATCATTGCTGCAATTGGAAGCTGCGAAATCAGCGCAAACCACCGCAACCTTTATTTATAAAGAGTTCGGAAACAAAGCAAGCCAAAAATTCCTCTTGGAAATAGCCCATGTTTCACAATTGCTGGAGAGAAACCCATATCTTGGACCCATTGAACCTTTGTTGTTGAACAAGAAAAAACAATACAGGAGCATTGTGGTTAATCGTTTGAACAAGATGGTTTATTACGTCAATGGCGAAACCATCCGTATTGCAGCCGTCTGGGATACACGAAAAGAGCCTGAATCCCAAGCTGATGAATTGAAATAGCTTTTACATTACCTCTCCATGACCCACTTCCAGCAAGGGTCAATGCCGTCGCGGTAGTCCTCCCAAGTCTCGGGCAGGGGGATGTCGGGAATGATGGCGCTCTCGTAGGGCTTGGAAGCGTCGGGGCGGACGAAGATCTTGTGGCTGATGATGCCTTGGGTGTGGGTGTTGGGCAGTTCCCAATAGAGAATGTCGCCATAATCGCTCGGCGCAAAGGTGCTGTTCTCCCCGATGATGGTGCCAATGCCGTTATCGACTGCCAAAGTAATCAACATGCCTGCACTGCTGAAAGTGTCTTTGCCCAACATGAAAAAAACCTCGCCCGTGAAAAGGCTGTCGCGGCTTTGGTTCATCACAAACAATTCCGACATCTTCTTTTCAATCTCACCCTCTTCTTCCCCAAAGTCAGGGTCATACAATTCGCCCAAGCAATAGGTCATGCCATTCTTTTGGAACTTTTCCTTATAATCCTTCGCCAAATCGGGATATTGGGTTTCCCACAACTTCGAGACGCGAATGAGGCTTGAGGTCTCGCGCATTTCATCGACGGGTTTCAGCCACGAGAGCAACTGACTGCACAACTTGCTGTTGCCGCCACCGTTGTAGCGCACATCGACCATCAAGGTTTTCACGCCTTGCCGACGCATTTCCGAGAACATTTCTTGCAAAAACTCCCCGAAATCAGGGACTTGCGCCAACTGCTCTTCGGTCATCCCATGCGACTGCCCAAACAATTCAAACATGCGCAGCGTGTTCCGGTCAGCGCACTGTGAAAAGCGCAAGTAGCAAAGTTGTTTCTCTGGCATGATGTTGTAACTGAAGTACTTGCTGCTTTTTTTGAAGGGGGCATTGGTTTTTTGGGGATAAAACCACTCAATGTCATCTTGGCCAAGTTCCTCTTGCCCGACCGCAGGCAGCAAAACCGTGTTGCCGTCGTCGAACTGAAATTCGAGCATGTCGTCGGGGCGGCGGTAAGGGTTGTAGTCCCAAGCCGCTTTCAACTGCATGTAATTGTTCACGTTGTCCATGAAGAAGTTTTCGTTGTCGCAGCTCATCAAGGGACGGAAGCTCTCAATGACCTCGCGGGGAGGTCTGCCGTTGATGGTCGTGACGCGGTGACCCAACTCGGCGGAGAAGTCTTTCGGGATACCAATCATATAGAAAGCGGTGTCGCCATCGGCAAAATACTTGAAAGGGTAAAGTTTCCCGTCGAAATCCATCATCACGCTCGAATGTCCATCGTTGAGCGGCGAAAGGATGGATTGCAAATACTGTTTCAATTGGTCATCGCTCTCACAACCAGTAAGATACTGGTATCCCGCACGGGTCAGGCTATCCATGTCGTAATGCCTTCTTCCGGTTTCGGCAAAGATTGGATGCGTGTTTTCCAGCATGTCTGCAAAGAGCAGAAAATCACGCTGGTAGGCGTTCCCGTTGCGATAGAGTTCGCTGTTTTCCACTTTGGGGTTGGTCAAGGTGTTGTAGGCATCTTCCTGAGCTAACAGGGTTAAACTGCTCGAAATCAGCAGCAAAAACAATGAAATGGTTTTGTAGTTTTGCATAATTTGATAGATTTGTAATACCCGTAATACGGAGATGGGAGAAAATAGTTACAGACAATACAAAAAAATTCTTGAAAATTATTTTCGGTGTAAATGACAAGTTTTTTGGATTTCTCGTTATTTTTGCACCCATTTTTGCACCCATTAAATCAACAAACCAATTAAATCCTATTTTATATGAAAAAACTGAATTTAATCCTTTTAGCCATGATGGTCAGTTTGTTAGCTTCGGCGCAGACCATCGAACAGACCTATGAATTTAGTCAGCCTACCGTGAGTCAAATCCAAGGCTACGAACAAATCCAGTTTACGGGCTGTATGCAGAGTGCCCGTGCCGGCCAGCCTTCGCTGCCGTGGCAGAGCGTCAGCTTGATGCTTCCGCAAGGCCAAGAGGCCGTCGCCATCGAAGTGGAACTCTCTGATTTCCAAACGATGGAAGGCAGCCACAACCTCTATCCCTATCAGACTGCCCTCACCTATTCCGACCCCGTGCGCAAGCAGTTTGAGAAAGACGAAACGCTTTATGTTTCGCGTAGCGTCTATCCTGCACAAGCCCACGGCAAACTCACCACACAGTATTTGAACGGTGTCGGTTTTGCTTTTTCGGCCTTCACGCCCGTGCAGTACATTCCGGCCACTGGTGAGGTGAGATACGCCGCCAAGGCCACGGTGAGAATCAAGACCGCCGCCGCCAAAGTGGATCAAAGTCGCAAGCTGTGGCTCAACGGCGACAACGCCACACGCGCCATGCGCCTCGCCCAAAATCCCGATATGCTGCAAACCTACAACAGCAAGGGCCGTACCAAAGGCGGCTACGACCTGCTCGTGGTCACCAAACAGCAATATGTGAGTTCTTTCGATGAATATGTAAGTTTCTACCAAGCTCGCGGCTTGCGCACCAAAGTCGTTGAAATCGAGAATATTCTCAATACTATGAGCGGACAAGACAACCCCGAGAAGCTCCGCAACTACATCATCCAGGAATACGAAGACAACGGCATCCAGATGGTCAACCTTGCTGGCGACGTTCCCGACATCCCCTTTCGCGGCCTTTATTGTTATGTGACCAGTGGAGGAGGCAACCAAGAAGACAATGGCATCCCTGCCGACCTTTACTTTGCTGCCCTTGACGGCACATGGAACGACAACGGCAACAACCGCTGGGGCGAAATCGGCGAAGACGACCTGTTGCCTGAAATCGGCATCGGACGCATGTGCTTCAGCAACCAAACCGAACTGAACAACATGCTCCACAAGTCCATGAAATACCAAGCTGAACCCGTCCTTGGCGAGTTCCAGAAAGTCATCATGGCTGGCGAACACCTTTACGACAATCCCGACAGCAACGGCAGCCAATACCTTGAACTGCTCATCGGCACCCGCGACGACAACGGCTACACCACCACCGGCATCCCTGAGAGCTATGAGTTTACTCGCCTCTACGAAGAAGAAGGCAACTGGAGCGGCTCGCTGCTGCGCGATGCCATCAACCGAGGCACACAGTATGTGCACCACGACGGACACGCCAACAGTTTTTATGTGGCCGGCTGGCTATCATGGGACATCACCGACAGCAACTTCAGCAGCGTCAACGGCGAAGACCACAACTACACTTTCTTCCACACCTCAGGCTGCGTGTGTGGCGACTTTACTGACAACTGCATCCTTGAAGCCATGACCAAGATTTCCAATTTCGCCGTGGCCACCTTCGGCAACTCGCGCTATGGTTGGTTTAACGAAGGCCAAACCGAAGGCCCGGCCATCCACCTGCACCGCGAGACGGAAGACGCCTACTACAACGACCGCATCCCCTACGGCGGCATGGCGCTGAGAGAAGCCAAGATCATGACCGCACCATGGGTGAACGCACCCGGACAATGGGAAGAAGGCGCTCTGCGCTGGAACTTCTACGACCTCAACATGATGGGCGACGTGGCCGTCAGCCCGTGGCACGACGAGCCTTTCACACCTCATGTTGACTACAGCGCTGAAATCAGCGACGGAGTCTCCTCCATGCCCGTCATTGTCACCGACAACAACGGGAACGGACTCAAGAATTTCCGTTGCAGTCTCTTCCATGGCGAAAGCCTTTTGGGACAGGCCTACACCGACGAAAACGGCTTGGCCACCCTATCGTTTGACGAACCTATCAATTATTCCAGCAACCTGCGCATCATCGTGACGGGCTGCGACGCCTGGCCGCAAACGCTTCCCATTGTGTACACCTCCACCCCCGAAAATACCTTGAGCAACGTGGCGATCTATCCCAACCCCAACCACGGCCAATTCAGCATCAACCTGCCTGAAGAGGAGTGCGAAATCGTGATTTACAACAGCTTGGGACAACAAGTTTACCAACTAGGCAACGCAAAAGGCTTGACTTCGATTCATCTTGAAGATCTCAACAATGCCGTTTATTTCGTTACCATCAAGTCGGCCAACGCTTCCAACACCATTAAGTTCGTAAAACAGTAAGAGCAATGAAGAAGGCCTTCTTTCCCATCTTTCTTTTGGCCACCATTTTCTTTCTCGGGTGCACGAAACCATCGACGCTAACCATTTATATGGTGGGCGACAGCACCATGGCTGACTATCCCGACACCCTTGCCACTCCTGTTCGCGGTTGGGGACAAGTGCTGCCCACTTTCTTGAGCGAAACGACGAAAGTCAGAAACCATGCCAAAGATGGCAGAAGCACCAAGTCGTTCCTCGCCGAAGGTCGTTGGGACAAGGTGATGAAGAAAATTGGCAAAGGCGATGTCGTCGTCATCCAATTTGGCCATAACGATGCATTGGAAGGCCTTCCTGCCCTGTTTTCCACCCCTCAAGAATATGGTGAAAACTTAGGGGCAATGATTCGTCAGGCAAAAATGGCGGGAGCGTTCCCCATAGTTTGCACGCCTATCGCAAGTCGTCTGTTTATCAATGACAGTCTTCAATACATCCACGGAGATTATCCCGCCGAAGCAAAAAAAACAGCCGAAAGGGAAAACGTGCCCTTGGTGGATTTGACGACCATCACCATGGAATGGCTCAACGATTTGGGCGACGAGGAATCCAAGCCTTATTTCGTTTACAGAATCGAACCAGGTGAATACAAATGGTACCCCAAGGGCAAATACGACAATAACCATTTGCGTTTAAAAGGCGCAGTGGCCGTGGCAAAACTGTTTTCCGAAGCCATCTTGAAACAAGACATCAAACCACTGAGCGAACACATTGACTTAGAGGACAATAGCATCAAATACACCAAACTTTGCAAAATCGATTAATACTCCGCGACGGGCTTTCAAAACATGACTACTCCCTCCATAGCAAGAAACCATCTCCCCAACATTATAATGGTATTCCTCTTGACCATCGTGTTGGGTTTGGTGCTGTTTGCCTTGAATTTGCGCTATGGTTCCGTATCGATTCCTTGGAAGGTGTTTTGGAACGCTCTGTTCAACGCTCAAGCTGCCACCGAGCGCACCATCATTTTGGATTACCGCCTGCCTCAAGCCATCACAGCGCTTTTGGCAGGCATAGGGCTCTCTGTTTCAGGCCTTTTGATGCAGACCCTGTTCCGCAATCCCTTGGCCGACCCTTCGTTGTTGGGCATCAGTAGCGGTTCAAGCCTTGGGGTGGCTTTGGTCGTGTTACTGGGTACTGCTGCGGGTCTGTCGGTCAGCACTTTGGCATTGTGGTCCACCTTCGGCGTTACCGTGGCGGCTTTCTTGGGGGCTTTTGCGGTGCTATTGCTCATCCTTGCGCTGAGTTCGAGGCTCAGGAGCATGGTTAGCCTCGTGCTGGTGGGCATCATGATTGCCTACATCGCGAGTTCGGTCACCGACATTTTGAAGTTCTTCAGCCAAAAGGAAGGACTTCATTCTTTCGTCATTTGGGGCTTGGGCAGTTTCTCCAACGTGAGCAAGGCACAACTGCCGTTTTTCGCGGTCACGGTAATTATAGGTGGAGTTGCCTCGTTTCTGTTATTCAAGACCTTGAACCTCTTGCTGTTGGGCGAGCGTTATGCCGAAAACCTTGGCGTGAACATCAAGCGGAGCAGTATGCTCATCATCTTGGTTTCGGGCTTCCTGACAGCCATCATCACGGCGTTTTGCGGGCCTATTGCCTTTTTGGGATTGGCCGTGCCGCACATCGCGCGTTTCCTGTTCCGCAGTAGCGACCACAAACTGCTCATCCCAGCCACGGCCTTCCTCGGCATGGACTTGGCCCTGTTTTGCAACCTCATCGCGCGGCTGCCCTCGTTTGAAGGCAACCTGCCCATCAACTCCGTCACGGCACTGATTGGTGCGCCTATCGTGCTGTGGGTCATCTTCCACCGTCAAAAAGTCATGAGATGATCGAAGTGCTCCATACAACGAACCTACTCATAGGCTACAAAGGCCAAGCCCTGATGCCAGCGATTGACGTGAGCCTCAATGAAGGCGACATCGTGGCCTTGGCAGGTCCCAACGGCTCGGGCAAGACGACATTGTTCAAGACGCTGTCGGCCAGCATCAAACCTGTCGGCGGCGAGGTCAAACTATTTGGGAAAGACTTGCGCGACTACTCCCCCACCGAGCGCAGTTCGCTTTTCAGCCTCGTGCTGACCGAGAAGCCCGACGACCTGTTTTTGAAGGTTTTCGACATCGTGGCCGCCGGTCGCTATCCCCACCTCGGCCTCTTGGCCAAACTGAAAGCCGACGACGAACAAATCATCTACGACAGCCTCGAAACCGTCGGCATCAGCCATTTGGTCAACAGAAACTTCGTTTCGCTCAGCGATGGCGAGCAACAGAAAGTGATGATTGCCAAAGCCTTGGTACAGGACACACCTCTCATCTTCATGGACGAACCTGCCGCCTTCCTCGACTATCCGAGCAAGATCGAGTTGGTACACATCATGCACAAACTCTCGCGCGAGAAAAAGAAAACCATCCTCTTCAGCAGTCACGACCTTGACCTTTTGCTTCGCCACGCCGACGTGATGTGGGTTGTCGCCCCGCAACAGCCTTTGCGCCAAGGCACGCCGAAAGAATTGGTCGAGCAAGGGGTTATCGACGAGTATTTTAAGCCGATTGTGGCCAAGGAGGAGTTTTATTGGATGCGGTGAGCAATTGTGAATTGCTTGCATTTATCTTGTATCTTTGCTCTTTGAAACAACAACCTTCTAAAATCTTACAAAATGAGTACAGTTGTGAATTGCTTGCATTTATCTTGTATCTTTGCTCTTTGAAACAACCAAGGTAAGTGACCGCCGCCGTTACCATGCGTTGTGAATTGCTTGCATTTATCTTGTATCTTTGCTCTTTGAAACAACTACGTTTCCAGCAACATTCAAAGAACTCAGTTGTGAATTGCTTGCATTTATCTTGTATCTTTGCTCTTTGAAACAACAAGAAAAATGGAACGCCCGACAATGGAAACGTTGTGAATTGCTTGCATTTATCTTGTATCTTTGCTCTTTGAAACAACTCGTTGATAAATTTGAATCTTCTACAATCTGTTGTGAATTGCTTGCATTTATCTTGTATCTTTGCTCTTTGAAACAACAAGGAAGATGCCGTTGCCGCATTTGATGCCGTTGTGAATTGCTTGCATTTATCTTGTATCTTTGCTCTTTGAAACAACTGCAAAATCCTCTTATTGAGTTCAGCAATGTTGTGAATTGCTTGCATTTATCTTGTATCTTTGCTCTTTGAAACAACATAAAGAACATAGCGTTGTCGTTGAAAAGCGTTGTGAATTGCTTGCATTTATCTTGTATCTTTGCTCTTTGAAACAACATGGCATTGTGACCATCGACAGCGGCGGATGTTGTGAATTGCTTGCATTTATCTTGTATCTTTGCTCTTTGAAACAACTTATACGAGCGTTGGTTGATTGATGAACAGGTTGTGAATTGCTTGCATTTATCTTGTATCTTTGCTCTTTGAAACAACACGCTTCAAGGTTATCATACCGCTCACGCTGTTGTGAATTGCTTGCATTTATCTTGTATCTTTGCTCTTTGAAACAACCGTAAGAAGTGATATTGAAGTGATATTGCGTTGTGAATTGCTTGCATTTATCTTGTATCTTTGCTCTTTGAAACAACCGGCGGCATCGTGTTTGCACGCCCCCCACCGTTGTGAATTGCTTGCATTTATCTTGTATCTTTGCTCTTTGAAACAACCGTTAGTTTTAGCGTCAATGTTAGCGAGTTGTTGTGAATTGCTTGCATTTATCTTGTATCTTTGCTCTTTGAAACAACGTTTGGTTTTGTTGGTCGTTATGCTCACTAGTTGTGAATTGCTTGCATTTATCTTGTATCTTTGCTCTTTGAAACAACTTTTGTATCGTGGCATCAAGGCAAAATTTGGTTGTGAATTGCTTGCATTTATCTTGTATCTTTGCTCTTTGAAACAACTTGCTTGCTATTTCATGCAATTAGGTTGCGGTTGTGAATTGCTTGCATTTATCTTGTATCTTTGCTCTTTGAAACAACTGACGCGTTAAAAATGCTTACGGACTACCAGTTGTGAATTGCTTGCATTTATCTTGTATCTTTGCTCTTTGAAACAACACGTGCGCGCGCCGAATCGGACGCGCTTCGGTTGTGAATTGCTTGCATTTATCTTGTATCTTTGCTCTTTGAAACAACGAACCACTTGATAGACAATCTTTAAACTCTGTTGTGAATTGCTTGCATTTATCTTGTATCTTTGCTCTTTGAAACAACATTGTTCGTGACAATTCCAGGATTGGTATCGTTGTGAATTGCTTGCATTTATCTTGTATCTTTGCTCTTTGAAACAACTGCACGTCGTTGCAAAACACGTGCGCGCGGGTTGTGAATTGCTTGCATTTATCTTGTATCTTTGCTCTTTGAAACAACTGAAAAAATTTGATTACTCTTTCCATAAAGGTTGTGAATTGCTTGCATTTATCTTGTATCTTTGCTCTTTGAAACAACAGCGAGCGAAGCGCGGGAAGCCCAACAGAGGTTGTGAATTGCTTGCATTTATCTTGTATCTTTGCTCTTTGAAACAACGGAGGCGGGCAGCATATCGACATCGACACGGTTGTGAATTGCTTGCATTTATCTTGTATCTTTGCTCTTTGAAACAACAAGACGGAAAGCAGCTTTCGACTGCCTCTAGTTGTGAATTGCTTGCATTTATCTTGTATCTTTGCTCTTTGAAACAACCGCGGTATGTGTACACCGAGTCCTTGTCTTGTTGTGAATTGCTTGCATTTATCTTGTATCTTTGCTCTTTGAAACAACACAATTGGCCGAGCCTCATTTTGAAAATGCGTTGTGAATTGCTTGCATTTATCTTGTATCTTTGCTCTTTGAAACAACGGAAGAGTAGTAAAAGCACGGGGAGCAACGTTGTGAATTGCTTGCATTTATCTTGTATCTTTGCTCTTTGAAACAACTAGGTTTTTCTTTATCATCATCCAATATTCGTTGTGAATTGCTTGCATTTATCTTGTATCTTTGCTCTTTGAAACAACACGATATGGGTAACAAAAAGAGCCACAACATTTTAGAAGTTGTTTCAGAAAAGAAAAATCCCGCCCTTCCGAGCGGGATTTTTCTTTTGTTTCCGCAGTTTTTCCCATTCAAAACAGCTCCAATTGCTGGCACGGCGTGTCCATCGCCTTCGGCTTGCAGTTGCTGAAAATCTCCATGTCGCCAAACTGCTTGTCGGTGATGCACAAAATACCGATGTCGCCAAACTCAGGCATGAACGACTTCACCCGCTTGATATGCACCTCGGCGTTCTCGCGGCTCGGACAATGCCGCAAATAGATGGAAAACTGGAACATAGTGAAGCCGTCCGCCATGATGCGCTTGCGGAAATCGGCGTAGGCCTTGCGCTCCTTTTTCGTTTCCGTCGGCAAATCGAAAAGCACAAGCACCCACATAATCCTGTATTCGCTGAAACGGTCCATCATAATTCCATTATCGGATACACCACTTTGCGCAACTCTCCGCCGAAGCACTTGGCAAGCGATGCCGTGGTTTGCGTAACCGCCACCATCAGCGGGCTGCGCCGTCCGTCAATGACGACCTCCTTCACGGGTAAGCCCAACAGTTGCCGCTTCAAGTCGGTGGTGAGTTCGCTGCAATCCGCGCCGCTACGCAAAATCTCTATCACCAACTCATCAACGTAAGGCCGATACGGCTCCATGATGTCGTCGGCCAAGCAAAAGGCATTGTAGCGGTTGTGATGATGGATGCCGAAAGTGGGCAACAATCCGCTGGCCACCAAAGCACGCGCCACCACCGCCCTAACGATGGCGTAACCGTAGTTGAGCAAGTTGTTGGGCGCATCGCCCTCGCGGTCGCGTACAAAGCGTTCCATTTCGGGAAACACCGACTTCCAATAATAGGCCGCTGCCCTACCTTCGAGGTTCTCGCTGTCGCCGCTCTTCACATTATTAGCCCAAGCCATCATGCAGCCCACCTCTGCCCCACTCAATCTTTTTAGCACCGAAGCCTGATTGCGGATTTTGGCTTGGACGGTCTGTTGCCAAAGCTGTTTCTTCAACGGCAGCGAAGCCTCAATCTGCCAACGGAAACGCTCGCTTTGCACCGTGTGGCCTTCAAGCGGCAACAACAAACCGGCGGGCATGTGCTTCTCGTCGCAAGTGACCACGGCGCAATTGTTTTGCAGCAGTGCATCCATCGCCCCGTTGGTGATGGTGATTTGCCGGTCTTCGAGCACCACCACGCCGATGTCCTCGATGGGCACGGTCTTGGTCACTTCCTGTTGCGTTTGCGCGTCGTTCAGCCTGATAACAAGTTGCGCGTTTTTCAGCGAAAGGTAAGCCGGATTGCCGAAGAATAGGGTTCGTTTGATCATGGTTGCTTATTCTAATTCCAAGTTGGTTTGCGTTGGGAGATAATTGTTGGGATTGGACACGCATCGGCCTTGGGCGACGGGATGGATTGGATGATGCGGAACAGGCCTTTGATGTTGGCGCAATCAGTAGCATATTTTTTGCCATCCGAACTCGCCAATTTCAGTTGTACCCAAAATGGGTACGACTGATATTCTTTCAAATCACGGTCTTTCATTTTCCGCCAATATTGCCTTGGATTGGGCGAATTTGTCAAAGCCTCCACCACATCCACAACAGAGAAATACCATTGCTCCTCTTCTTCGTTCCATGCGGAACGGATTTTCTTGTCTTGGAAAAGTTTTATGTTGCTCATAGTTTCTTTCCGTTTAGTTCAATAACATTACCTAATCTGTCCACTTTGATGGGCAAGCAGGTTTCTTTAATCATTTCGCCTGTCCATGCTTTCTGTGCCTTGTTATTACTTCCAAGTTCTGTTGTTTGCACAATTGGAGTTGCGATTATTTCAGGAATAAAATGTCCTTCATTTCCAGTGCAACTTACAAACTTATAAATTCGTTTCCTATCAATCGTCGAAATCCCGTTCCTAATTTCCTCTTTCGTCGGCAGATACACCAAATCATTTGGCGAAAGGACAAACAAGAGTTTGGTTTCGGATGTGACCAATTGCTGCTCTTGTAGATAGGTTTCGATGCAGTTGCGCCATTGCGAACCGTATTTCTTTTGGCAGTCAATCATCACATTGAGCGGAATGGTCAGATAGGAACGAACGGTTTCCGTTTCGCCAGTTTCCTTATTCGTCTTTTCCGTTCCGAAAATGGCGAAGAAAAGGTTGGTGCCTTTGGCGGCCTCAACGAATTTTGTAGCCTTGTTCCCGTTTTGTCCAACAGCGAACTTTTCGGCCTTCTCATATACGCGCACTTTCTGAATAGGCTGATGGAACTTACCTTTGTTGAGCGCAACAATATTGCGATTCATCTCATCAATGCCGTCGGGCGAGAAGGCAAGTTCGGGGTCGCCGCCTTTCGCCTCCAAATGCGCCAACAGGATTTTCTGTATGCCCGTGTCGGTTACACTGCTTTCGATTTTCTTTTTGTCGAACGAGGTGTCAAGCGGTTTGCGTGTGGCAAAATAGCGGTCGTTGGTGTCTTTGGTGAAATAATAGACCTGTATTTTTTTAACGTCAATATCCGACCAAACATCCTTGTTGTCTTTCAAATATTTCTCGATGTATTTGGCATCGCGTCCCTCTTCAAGCAACTCAATAACCTTTTTCTTAAACTCCTTGTTTACAATGGCTTTCGGGTTTTTCAATACCTCTTTCAACGAAACAGTTTTGTCGTTTTTACGCAGATTCACCTCGCCAAAAACGGTGTCTTTGTGCATCGACTTGCGAATTGCCCAACTGTCGCCTTTTTCTTGCTTGACAAACACCTTTTTGCCATTTTTATCGTAATGCTGGTATCTGTTTGTGGTCTTGTTGATGACGCGCAGATTCTGCTTGAAACTGACGATGATGTTTTCCAACGCCTGCTTTGCATCTGTTGTAAACGAATCCCAAGGCTTCAAGAACTCTTTGGCGATTTCTTTCTCCTTGCCGTCGATGGTCATTTTCTCGAATCGGCGCAGCTTGCGTTGCAGTTGGTAACGGTTGGCGTTGTGCTTCGAGTGTGCGGCTTCGTTGTTGAGCAGGTTCACGTGGTCGCGGGTGGCGCAGGCAATCACGATGGCATCCATCGCGTGGTGGCGGTGGTCGATGCGCTTTTTGTTGAAGCCTTTTTGCAGTTCAAGCGGCATAGCGGGTATTTCGTGGCCTTCAGCGCTGATGGCTGTGAAACAATTCTTGCCCGTCAGTTCGTTCAAACGGCGGAAACGCGGCAAAACAATGCTGTTCCAAACATCGTTCAGCCCCCAATCTTTTTTCAGACGGTCGGTGATGGAACCGTTGCACGAAATCAGGTTCTTTGAGACGGCTTCCTGCTCGTAGTCGCCGTTATCGAGTTTCTCGCGGACGATGTTCGACAGCAAGCCTTTCACCAGTTTGCTGATATAGCGGCTGTCGTTCAACTGCCTTTCGATGAAACCATCGGGAATGTCGTCCATCAGCAGTTTCTTCATTTTGGTGCGATTGCTGGAATAATGGTCTTTCACGAACTTTTCGTATGCCTCAACCGACAGAATTTCAACCACTTTACCTTGGCTGATTTGAACCTTTTCGCCTTTATGGTTCTTTATAAACTCAAATCCCAACTGTCTGTCTTTGAGTTTATTCACTTCGGCCTCACAGATTACCTTGTTGCTGAAAGAGTCATCAAAGTAACGCGATTGGGGAATCACGTGTTCTATTTCGTAAGCCGAAGTGAACAACTTGGCAAGCGGAATCATCTCGCCCGTGTAAGGCGAGCGATATTTTTGCTCCAACCAACACTTATACCTTGTTATATCTGCCTTTGAGGGCTGTGCGGTTTTGGAAATTTTGCTGACGAAATCAAACTCCTTGTCGTCTTTGGTCAAGTTGTCGAGGGCGTTTTCCTCATAAATCCGCAAAATATCCTGTTGGCTTGGCGAATATGGGCGTACATTTTCAATTTCTGGGTCGTTCATAAACTCCATCAGCAAAGCCTTGATGCGCAGATTAGTGTTCTCGTTTTCCAATATGCGCTCCGTCATTTTCTTCCGCTTGTCTGCGGGATTCTTCATCTCACGCCCCAGTTCCAAATGGATTTCGTCGATTTGTCCTTCCTGTTTCCAAATGTCGCGGACGGTGCGTAGGGTTTCCGTAACCACCTGCTCCACAATGGGATTTCGCAGCGAGTGTTGCTTGAAGTCCTTCAAATAACGGTCAATGTCTTCGGGCTTCTCCCATTTCCCCATTTCCTTGGCCTCCGAATGGCGGTCATAGACGATGTAGCAAGCCAACCAAACGGGTAAAGCCCTAAAATGGTTGATGTCAGTAAGGTTGATGGACTTTTCGCGCACTCGGTTCTTGATGTTTTCGTCGTATTCGCCAGTCAGTATCTTGTCAATGCGTTCCTTCGTTCTGTCGTCGATGGCATCCGCACTCCAATATTTGCCCATCCGCATCAGCGGCAGCAACTTCTTGATGGCCTTTTCGGAATAGGAGCCGTAGTCCTTTTTGAACGGTTTTACTTTGGCGAACACCTCGGCAAACGATTCGGGAAGGTTGTTCTTTTCGGCGTACTTTTTCAGTGCTTTGCCGATTTCCGCCTTGTCTTCCACCGAATAGAGGATGTGCCAAAGCGACATTTCATTTTCGCGGGTAAGGAAACCAGCGTCAATGTTGCATTTCGTCAATCCGCCAAGCATTGTAGACCGCGTTTCGTTGCACGGATAATCCTTGTCCTCAACGTAGTTCCAACGGTAAGGATATTGGTCTTTGCCCTTCTCTTTTTTGAACTTGAAGTACGAATTGAGCAACGTGTCCTGTTTGATGGAAGCCCTGTCGTTCAACCAATCGAAGAGTTTTACGTAATCTTCTTCGGTTTTCAGCAATTCGTTGGTTATATCCACATCGGTTTGGAGTTTGCCATCAACATTTTTCTCACGTTGGTAAATCCTCAAATTCTGAACAAACTGCCAAAGCCGGAACTCTTGGAACAGCGGATTCGACTTGGCGATACACTTTACGGGATGCTCATTGCCGTCCTTGTCGAAGTGGCTCTCATAAGGGCAGTCGCTGATTAGCGATTTTTTGCTCTTCAGCGGACGCTGGTAGAACAGGATGTCGTTGATGAACAGGTTGACGAAGTCGGGCTTGGCGATGTTGTTGCGGTGCGCCTCGTTGTTGGGGTATAGTTCCCCAATGCACCTATTATATAAAGTGGCGTCATTCAATTCTGCTATTAAGGCGACTTGAGTTTCGAGAATCTGCCGCAATTCCTCCTTGTAATACTTGCGCTCCACCGTGCGCACCAACTTGCCGATGATTTTCTGGTTGGGCTTTTGCAGCAAGTTGTCATAGATGTAGCAGCCTACGGTTTTGTGGCTGTTGTCGATGTCGAACTCCGTTTTCTTCTTCAGCAAAGTCCAGTCATCCTCTTTGGGAGCACGAAAAGAACGCTTGATGTTGCCTTCCTTGTCTTTCTTGGGCGTTCCGTCTTTTTCAAGGTCAGTAGTTACGATAAACTCCTTTATCTTTCCCGCCCAATCCAAGGGCGTTTTGCTCGTGCGACGATACAACATCCCATTCTCCAAATGCACGTTGTACCATATTTCATCGCCCTTTTTGTCGTCGGTTGCTTCAACTCTGACAACTTTTTGGGCGATATATTCGACCAACTTGTCTTGTTGCTCATCGTCATCCTCGCCGCGCAGTTGGTAATAACCACGTTTTTGGTTAAACTGCAACAAAACCCACGCAAGTTCCTCTTTTGCAAGTCTTTGCGTCAGGGCTTTCTTACGTAAGTAGTAGATAGTCCAATCGTAGGGAACTTTCTTGCCGTCGGCAACAAGTTGTGGCTGATGTTGTGCAAAATCCTCCAACATTTCTTCAAACGAATCCTTGAAAACAAACTCAAACTTGCCTTGTTCATCTTTACGCCAAGCCAACTTCGGCTCACTATGGTTAATGAACTTTCCATACTCATCAATCTGTTTGGCAAAATGTTCTGGCAAAAAGCCCATCTGTTTCAATACTCGCAATAGGCGTTCACGTCGTAGCAGGTTGCGCTCGTGCAAACGTCGCACGCCTCTAAATCCAGTCCGTTCTGCTGTTTGCGAAACGGAATTGCCCGCATCAAAATTGCCCAAAATGTCTGCCGACATCGGGATAATTCTACTTCCTGCCGCACTGATGCCTGTCGGTTTCAGATAAGATGTTTCATTCTCACGCATTGTTTCGTCCGCATTCACCATCGCCCAGCCGATGCTGTTGGTGCCTAAATCGAGTCCTAATATCTTCTTCATAATTGTATTGATTTCAGAATTGAAAAATTTTCGTCAAAAATACAAAAAAATCCCGAAAAACCAATTGCACAATCCAAAAAAGTTGTACCTTTGCAGCTGCAAGATATGCAGCAATTCACAATAAGGATTATTCCGTTGTGAAAACATTTAGGACGGGGCGACTTCGGTCGCCTCGTCTTTTTGGATTTTTTCCATTTGAGCCTGTGAGATACAAAGTTCTCTAAATTATTCTATAAAAAAGCGATTTTTTGTACTTTTGCACCTTCAAATCAAACATCAATTTCTACTAAAATGCAGAATATCAGAAATATAGCAATTATCGCCCACGTCGACCACGGCAAGACTACCCTCGTGGACCGTATCTTGTACCAATCCCAATTGTTCAAGGAATCGGACGATGCATCTGGCCAGCTCATTCTCGACAACAACGACCTCGAGCGCGAGCGCGGCATCACCATCCTCTCGAAGAATGTGTCGGTGCGCTACAAGGACGTGAAAATCAACATTATCGACACCCCTGGTCACGCCGACTTTGGCGGCGAGGTGGAGCGCGTCCTGAATATGGCCGACGGCGTCTTGCTGCTTGTCGATGCCTTTGAAGGCCCCATGCCGCAAACCCGTTTCGTGCTGCAAAAGGCCATCGAACTGGGACTGAAACCCATCGTTGTTATTAATAAGGTGGACAAGCCCAATTGCCGTCCCGATGAGGTGCAAGAGGCTGTCTTCGACCTGATGTTCAACCTCGGCGCGACCGAAGACCAATTGGATTTCCCGACGGTTTACGGCTCGTCGAAGCAAGGCTGGATGTCGGACGACTGGAACCACGTCACCGACAACGTTTCCTACCTTTTGGACGTCATCATCGACACGATACCGCCCGCGAAGTTCGAGGAAGGCACACCACAGATGCTGATTACTTCGTTGGATTACAGCTCGTATGTGGGTCGTATCGCAGTGGGTCGCTTGAAACGCGGCACCTTGCAAGCCGGACAAAATGTCTCGTTGGTGAAGCGCGACGGCTCCGTCACCCGCTCCACCATCAAGGAACTTTATACCTTTGAAGGCTTGGGCAAGGAACGCACCAAGAAGCCCGTCGAGGCGGGCGACATCATCGCGCTGATGGGCATTGACGACTTCGAGATTGGCGACACCGTGGCCGACTACGAGAATCCCGAAGCCCTGCCGCCCATCCATGTCGATGAGCCAACGATGAGCATGTTGTTCACCATCAACAATTCGCCGTTCTTCGGCAAGGAAGGCAAATATGTGACTTCGCGTCACCTGCGCGAGCGTTTATATAAGGAAACCGAAAAGAACCTCGCTCTGAAGGTGGAAGACACCGAATCGCCTGACGCACTGATGGTTTACGGTCGCGGCATCCTGCATTTGAGCATCCTCATCGAGACCATGCGCCGCGAAGGCTACGAACTTCAGCTGGGGCAGCCCAAAGTGCTCATCAAATATATTGACGACGTGAAATGCGAGCCTGTTGAAGCCCTGACCGTGCTTGTTCCCGAAGACTTTTCGGGTCGCGTCATCGAGCAGGTCAGCGCGCGCAAAGGCGAAATGACCTCGATGCAGCCCAAGGGCGACCGCATGTGCCTCGATTTCGACATCCCCGCCCGAGGACTTATCGGACTGAGAAACACGCTTTTGACCGTCACGGAAGGCGAGGCCATCGTGTCGCACCGCTTCAAGGACTACGAGCCTTGGAAGGGCGAAATGCCCAGCCGCAACTTGGGTGCCTTGATTTCGATGGAAACAGGCCAAGCCATCCCCTACGCCATCTGGAAGCTGCAAGACCGTGGCACGTTCTTCATCAACCCGAACGAGGACGTGTATGCCGGCGAGGTCATCGGCGAGAACACGCGCAGCAACGACATCGTTGTCAATGTGAACAAAACCAAGCATTTAACCAACGTGCGCGCCTCGGGTTCTGACGAAGCCATCCGCCTCGTGCCGCCCGTGCGTTTCTCGTTGGAAGAGTTCATGGAATACATCCGCGACGACGAATATCTTGAAGTAACGCCGAAGAGCCTGCGCCTGCGCAAGATCATCCTCGACGAAACCGAGCGTAAACGCGCCTCGCGGCGTGGGGAGGAATAAAAAAAGAAAAAATATTTCCATAAAGTCGGGCCGCGTGTCCGACTTTTTTCGTATTATTGCAAACTTGAAAACAAGCACCTAATTGTGCATCAATTCTATTATTAATCAATTGATAATCAAAATTAAAGAGATATGTCAAAGTTAAAGAAAACCGTAATGATTCTTTGCGTCGCCCTCGGACTGGCCTCGTGCGACGTGCTGACCCAAGTAGCCCAGATGGCCAATTTCGCCAACTGCACTTTCAACTTCGACAGCGTCAACAACATCCAAATGCTGGGCGCTAACTTGAGCAAAGGCATGACCAGAGAAAACCTCAACATTTCTCAAGGGTTGGCACTCGTCAATGCCATTGCCAAGAAGTCGCTGCCCGTGACGTTCAACGTGAACCTCGACGTGAAAAACCCCAACAGCATCGCCGCCTCGATGGCCAAGATGGACTACATCCTGACCCTCAACGGAAAACAGGTCGTCAGCACCACATTGAACCAAGCCGTCAACGTGCCCGCCAACTCGAACAATACGGTTTCGATTCCCATCACCACTGACCTATTCCAATTGTTCAGCGGCGAGTCGGCCGATGCCATCGTAAACTTGGCTTTCAAGCTGGCTGGTGCAAGTAGCAACCCCGTCAATGTCGGGCTCAAGGTGAAGCCCTATATCAACATTGGAAACCAACAATTAGCCTATCCCGACTATCTTTCCATGAACAAAGTATTGAACTGAAAAAATCTTTCTTCTTCGTGGAAAAGCATTTCAGTATCGATGCCGGAAACGGCGAGAAAATGAACGGATGCCCGTACTCTCTTTATGAAGACGGACATGACGTAAAAGACTATATTGTACCTCCAAAAGGGTATGAATTTGTAGGATTCAAGTTGGTCGAAATCCCAAACAACCAGATTTACGACGGGAAATTAGTAGCCCAATACAAAAAACTACCCTGGAAAGAACGCTTCACTTCTGTCGCACGCGGATTGATTATCGCGCTGGGCGTATTGGCTGTCATTGGCATCATCATCGCATTGACAGTCAGCATTTTCAAAACCCCAAGTCCTTCACAGAAAAACAAGCCAAAACCGCAAGAAGAAAAGCCTTTGGTTACCGACAGCGTCAAGCCTGCCCTTGACACCACAACGCTGACCCCGAGCCATTCCCCAGAACCCGAGCCAACTCCATCAGAAGAACACGTCGCCGCTCAAGTCGCGCCAATCGAAACCCAGCCCGTTCCGTCCGATGACCCCAACGTGCAGTTCAAACAGGCTTTTTGGGACTTAATCCACCAACGTACCATTATGATGGACCCCTACGACGAGCTTTACAAGAATTATAAGGACAAAGCAAGCGGAGAAGAATATGATTATCTGCGATTTACGATTCTCAAAAACTTCGACACTTATAAAGAATGGTATCGCAAACTGAAGAAAGTTCCTCAAAACGAACTCGAAGGAATCAACTCCATCGAGGCTCTCGTTCAAAAACTCAAAGAATACTAATCGATTAAAAATCAACAAAATAAATATCAAAAATGATTAAAAACAACTTCATCAAACGCCACAACGGCCCCACCGCATCCGACGCTGAAAAGATGCTTAAGGTCATCGGCGTGAAATCGCAAGAACAACTTGTCGATGAAATCATCGCTCCCGAAATCCGCCTGCCGAAAGACCTCAACCTCGGCGAAGGCATGAACGAGTACGAAGTCATCAGCCACCTTAAGGCTATTGGTGCCAAGAACAAGCAGTTCCGCAGCTACATCGGTTTGGGCTACTACAACACCATCACCCCGGGCGTCATCATGCGCAACATCCTTGAAAATCCGGGCTGGTACACCTCTTATACTCCCTATCAGGCCGAGATTTCGCAAGGCCGCTTGGAAGCCCTCGTGAACTACCAAACCGTCATCAGCGAACTCACCGCCATGCCTTTGGCCAACGCCAGCCTGCTCGACGAAGGCACCGCCGCCGCCGAAGCCATGCTGATGTTCTGGCACTCTCGCAGCCGCGCACAAGTGAAGGCCGGCGTGAAGAAATTCTTCGTGGCCGACGACGTGTTCCCACAAAGCATCGAAGTCATCAAGACCCGCGCTCACTTCCTTGGTATTGAGGTGGTTGTGGACAACATCGACAAGTTCGATTGCAGTGAGGAATATTTCGGAATCTTGCTCCAATGCCCAGGACAGTTTGGTGAAATTGTCGATAACCGTGCCAAAGTCGCCGACTGGAAGTCCAAAGGAATGCAAGTGGCCGTTGCCGCTGACCTGCTGAGCCTCACCCTAATCACGCCTCCCGGCGAATGGGGTGCCGACGTGGTGCTCGGTTCCAACCAGCGTTTCGGTCTGCCGATGGGATTCGGCGGTCCTCACGCCGGTTACTTCGCCACCACCGAAGCCTACAAGCGCGAAATGCCCGGTCGCATCATCGGCATCAGTATCGATGCCCTCGGCAATCCGGCCTATCGTCTGGCTTTGCAGACCCGCGAACAGCACATCAAGCGCGAAAAAGCCACGTCAAACATCTGCACGGCTCAGGCTTTGCTGGCCATCATGTCGGGCTTCTACGCCCTTTATCATGGTCCGGACGGCTTGACAGAAATCGCACACCATATTAACTGCCTCGCCGGAAAACTGACCTCTGAACTGGCCAAGCTCGGCGTGAAGCAACTCAACAAGCACTTCTTCGACACGTTGTTGTTCGAACTGCCCGAAGGCGCTTGCACCTGCAAGGTGAAGGAAGCTGCCGAGAAACACGGTATGAACTTCCGCATCATCGACAAGCAACACTTCGGCATCAGCCTCGACGAAACCACCGCTCGCGAAGACATCAACGAAATTGGCATCGTCATCGCCGAAGCCCTTGGCAAGGAGCACGAAGAACTCGTTTGCGACCCGAACTGCCAGAAGTTCAGCGGCATCCCGGCTGAGATGCAGCGCACCAGCAAGTTCATGCAGGCCCCGATGTTCTTCAAGTACCGCAGCGAAACCGACATGATGCGCTACATGAAGAAACTCGAGAACCGCGACCTCAGCCTCAACCGCTGCATGATTCCGCTCGGAAGCTGCACGATGAAACTGAACCCCGCCACTTCGATGTACGCCCTCAGCTGGCCTGAGTTCGGCAACATCCATCCTTTCGTCCCCGCCGACCAAGTGGAAGGCTACCTCGAACTCATCAGCGAGATGGAGAAAGACCTCTGCGAAATCACGGGCTTCAAGGGCATGAGTTTCATGCCTAACTCGGGTGCCAGCGGCGAATATGCCGGATTGCTCACCATCCGCCGTTACCAAGAGGCCAACGGTCAGGGACACCGCAACATCTGCTTGATCCCCGCTTCAGCCCACGGCACCAACCCCGCTTCGGCTGCCATGGCCGGTATGCAAGTGGTGGTGGTGAAATGCGACGAAAACGGCAACATCGACCTCGACGACGCCAAGGCCAAGGCCGAGCAATACAAGGACAGCCTGTCGGCCTTTATGGTCACCTATCCTTCCACCCACGGCATTTATGAGGACGGCATCCGCACCCTCGTGAAACTCGTCCACGACAACGGCGGCCAAGTCTATATGGACGGTGCCAACATGAACGCCCAGGTCGGCCTCACCAGCCCTGGTTACATCGGTGCCGACGTCTGCCACCTCAACCTGCACAAGACCTTTGCCATCCCGCACGGTGGTGGCGGTCCCGGCGTGGGCCCCATCGGCGTGGCCGAACACCTGAAGCCCTACCTGCCTTCGCACATCCTGTTCCACTGCGGTGGCGACAAGCAAGAAGGCGCTGTTTCAGCCGCTCCGTTTGGCAGCGCCCAAATTCTCACCATCACCTACTGCTATATCAAGATGTTGGGTGGTGAAGGCTTGAAGAAAGCCACTTTGGGTGCCATCATGAACGCCAACTACCTGAAGGAAAGACTGAAGGACTACTTCCCGATTCTTTATACCGGAAACAACGGTCACGTTGCTCACGAGATGATTCTCGACATCAACGCCATCAACAAGGCAACGGGCGTTGCCGCCATCGACATCGCGAAGCGTCTGATGGACTTCGGCTTCCACGCTCCTACCGTGGCCTTCCCCGTCCACGAAACGCTGATGGTGGAACCCACTGAGAGCGAGCCTATCGCTGAACTCGACCGCTTCGTCGAAGCCATGATTCAGATTCGCAAGGAAATCAAGGACATCGAGGACGGCAAGGCCGAGAAGGGCAATAACATCATCAGCCACGCGCCTTACACC
Source organism: uncultured Bacteroidia bacterium (assembly GCA_902791165.1). Classification (GTDB taxonomy): domain Bacteria; phylum Bacteroidota; class Bacteroidia; order Bacteroidales; family F082; genus Limimorpha. The sequence goes on along the minus strand of CADAVB010000001.1, from coordinate 58,268 downwards.
GCTGAGATGCTGATGGCCAACGAGTGGAACTTCCCCTTCACCCGCCAAGAGGCTGGCTTCCCAATGAAGAGCGACGTTCAGGACAAGTACTTCCCGCACGTCACCCGCGTCGATGATGCCTACGGCGATAGGAATTTGGTTTGCAAGTTCAGTGCGGAATAATCTGTAAGGATTAGCACAAAATTGTAGGGCTGTCACATTGTGGCAGCCCTACTTGTTTTATCCGTCCCAACCTTCAACGAGAATTTCATAATTCTCAAAGACGATGATTTCCCCAGCGGTAATCTTGGCTCGCTTGCGGTATTCCACCTCGCCGTTGCGCAGCACCATGCCATTGGTGACCACCTCTTGGGCCTCACTGCCGGAATACACCACGTCACAGGCCTTGAGCAAGGAAATGAGCGGGATAAAGTCCTCGCCCTCGCGGAGGGTGAAAATGATTCGGTTCAGTTTTTGTGCCATGAGTATCCGTGTTTTGTTGCTGCGAAAGTACGCTTTTTTTCTGACACATCACTAAAAAAGCCGCCCTTTTGGAGCGGCTTTTCGTCGTTATTTGGCAAGATTATTCGGCTTTAGGCTCTTCAGGAGCTTGGGCTTTCTCTTGCTTCTCAAGGTTTTCCTTCAAACCAGCGAGGACTTCGAGGTCGCCGAGTGTGCTGTGCTCAATGTTGTCATTGATTTGCTTCACAGTACGCTTGGTTTGCTTGGCAGCCTTGTCGGCGGCCTTCTCTTCTGCGCTCTTGGCCGAGGTTTCCTTTTCTTCGACTACCTTGGGCAGCGAAAGGATGATTTTCTTGCTTTCTTTGTTGAACTCAATCACCTTGAAGTCGGCGGTGTCGTCGTTCTTCAGGTTGCTGCCATCTTCCTTCTTCATGTAGCGGCTGGGGCAGAAGCCTTCCACACCGTAGGGCAACGAAACGACGGCGCCCTTATCGGAAGCGTTGATGACGGTACCTTGATGCATCGAACCGACGGTGAAGACGGTTTCAAACACATCCCAAGGATTCTCTTCGAGTTGCTTGTGGCCGAGGCTGAGGCGACGGTTCTCTTGATCGACGTCGAGGACGACGACTTCGATGGTTTCGCCAACCTTGGTAAATTCGGCCGGGTGCTTGATCTTCTTCGACCAGCTGAGGTCGCTGATGTGAATCAGACCATCGACGCCTTCCTCAAGCTCGACGAAGATGCCGAAGTTGGTGAAGTTGCGCACGGTGGCAGTGTGTTTCGAGCCGATGGGGTAACGGTCGGTGATGTTTTCCCACGGGTCCGGCATGAGCTGACGGATGCCCAGCGACATCTTGCGCTCTTCGCGGTCGAGGGTGAGCACCTTGGCTTCCACCTCGTCGCCCACTTTCAAGAAATCTTGAGCCGTGCGGAGGTGTTGCGACCATGACATTTCTGACACATGGATAAGGCCTTCAACGCCAGGGGCGATCTCGACGAATGCGCCGTAATCGGCAACAACGACCACCTTACCTTTGACGGTGTCGCCCACCTTGAGGTCAGCATTGAGTGCATCCCACGGATGGGGTGACAATTGCTTGAGACCAAGGGCAATACGCTTCTTATTGTCGTCGAAGTCGAGGATAACAACCTTGATCTTTTCGTCCAATTTGACCACTTCTTCGGGGTGATTGATGCGGCCCCAGCTGAGATCGGTGATGTGGATAAGACCATCCACGCCGCCAAGGTCGATGAACACGCCATAACTGGTGATGTTCTTGACCACGCCTTCGAGCACTTGGCCTTTTTCGAGCTTGCTGATAATCTCGGCCTTTTGGGCTTCCAGCTCGTCTTCGATGAGGGCTTTGTGGGAAACCACCACGTTCTTGAACTCTTGGTTGATTTTCACCACCTTGAATTCCATCACGCTGTTAACAAACACATCGTAGTCGCGAATGGGCTTGACATCGATTTGCGATCCAGGCAGGAAGGCTTCGAGGCCAAACACATCGACGATGAGACCGCCCTTGGTGCGGCTCTTGATGTAGCCATTGATGATTTCGCCGCTTTCGTAAGCTGCGTTCACGCGATCCCAAGACTTGAGCAGCTGGGCCTTCTTGTGAGAAAGGACGAGTTGTCCGTTGGGACCTTCTTGGTTCTCAACATAAACTTCCACCTTGTCGCCCACCTTAAGGTTGGGATTGGTGCGGAACTCCGCAACCGGAATAACACCATCCGACTTGAATCCAATATTGACGACGACTTCGCGGTCGGTGATAGACACCACAGTGCCTTCGATGACCTCGTGGTCAACAATTTGATTCATCGTGCCGGCATACTTCTCTTCGAGTTTGGTACGTTCGTCGGCTGAATAGTTGTCGAACTTCTTGTGGGATGAACTCCAATCGAAATCTTCGGCAGGAACCGGTTTCGGGCGAGGAGTTTTGGTTTTCTTTTCAACAGGCTGAGCCTCCACAGCGGCTTCAACGGGAGCCTCGTTGATGATGATTTCGTTTTCTTCCATTGTAAAACGATGGTTTTGTTGTACCCGCTTGCGTTCCGAAATGCCGCAAACGAGGAGGTTAAACTTTTGTTTATCAACACAAACCGCTGATTTTGCAATCATTTCGGACTGCGGTCTGTTTTGGGCTGCAAAGATAGGAATATTTTCGATACGATTCAGTCCAATAAGCAAAAAAATCCCCACCTATCCAGGCGGGGATTTTTCGTATCCCTATTAATATTAATAGGTGTGCGGATTATCTGTATTCCGCGATGATGTCCTTCACGTGGTCGGGAGTAACGCGGCCATAGACCTTCTCACCGACTTCGATGACGGGGGCCAAGCCGCAGGCACCGACGCAGCGGAGGCAGGTCAGCGAGAACTTGCCGTCGGGAGTAACCTCACCGACATTGATGCCCAACTGACGCTTCAGCTCGTCCAACACCTTCTCGGCACCACGCACGTAGCAAGCGGTACCCAAGCAAACGCTGATCGGGTGCTCGCCCTTCGGGGTCATGGTGAAGAAGGAGTAGAACGACACGATGCCGTAAACTCTCGAAACAGGGATGTTCAGCTCTTTGGCGACCAATTCCTGAATCTCGGCAGGCAAATAGCCGAACTCACCTTGAACCTTGTGCAGCACGTTGATGACTTCGCCACCATCGTTATTGAACGATTTGCAAACCTCTTTCACGAAGTTCACTTTCGATTCTGATAATTTAATAACTGCCATTTTTATTTCCTTTCTATTATTTACTGGTTAGTGAATTACTCGCTGATTTCAACATGTTTCGACTTGTCGAAATAGTGGGTGTGCAGCAGTTCGTGTGACTTGTGTCCACAAGGCTCGCCAAGATACTCTTGGTAGAGTTTCTGGATGGAGAGATTCTCATGCGACTTACGGATGGGTTTGCCAAGGTCTTCACGATAGATGGCTTCCGTGCGCTTCTTGATAATCTCGCTGTTGCCGTGGTGGTAGGGCTGACCAGCGCCGCCAACGCAACCGCCGGGGCAGGCCATGACCTCGATGGCGTGGAACTGTTCCTTGCCTTCGCGCACCTTTTCGAGCAAAGCACGGGCATTGGCCAGACCGTGGGCGATGCCGATATGGATGGGCGTACCGTTGAAGTCAACCCAAGCGTCGCGGATGCCTTCCATGCCACGGAGTTCGGTGAAGTCAACCTTGTCAAGCTTCTTGCCGGTGAACACCTCGTAGGCGGTACGGGTGGCGGCTTCAATCACACCACCGGTAGCACCGAAGATGACGGCAGCACCCGTGGACTCACCCAGCGGGTTGTCGTAGTCCTCGCTCGGCATGTCTTTCAGGTTGAGGTTGAACTGCTTGATCAAGCGGGCCAACTCGCGGGTTGAAAGCACATAGTCCACATCGGGATTGCCATTGACGGAGAACTCTTCACGTTTGCACTCGTATTTCTTGGCCAAGCAAGGCATGATGGAGACGACGACGAGGTCTTCTCTGTTGATGCCCATCTTCTCGGCCCAGTAGCTCTTGGCGATAGCGCCAAACATCTGTTGGGGCGACTTGGCGGTTGAAGGCACGTCGAGCATGTCGGGGAAGTTGTGCTCGAAGAAGTTCACCCAACCCGGGCAGCAGGAAGTCAGGATAGGCAGACGGACGCTCTTGTCGCCAGCCATGAACTTGCTGATGCGACCGAGCAGCTCGGTGCCTTCTTCCATGATGGTAAGGTCGGCGGCAAAGTCGGTGTCGAACACATAGTCGAAGCCGAGGCGACGCAAGGCGGCAGCCATTTGGCCGGTGACGATGGTGCCGGCGGGCATTCCAAACTCTTCACCGAGGGCCACGCGGGTGGCGGGAGCGGTCTGCACGATAACGGTCTTCTTGGGATTGTTGATGGCAGCCATCACACGACGGGTGTCGTCAACTTCGCTCAAGGCACCGACGGGGCAGACTTGGACGCACTGACCGCACATGACGCAGGGCGAATCGACGAGGTCTTGCTCGAAGGCAGGAGCCACGACGGCGCTGAAGCCACGGTTGATGGCGCTCAAGGCACCAACGGTCTGGATGTTGTTACACATGTTCTCGCAACGGCGGCACATGACGCACTTGTCCACATCACGGATGATGCTGGGCGACATGTCTTGACGATAGTGGGATTGCTCGCCCTTGAAAGGAATCTCGCGGATGCCAAGATATTGGGCCAGCGATTGAAGCTCGCATTGTCCGCTCTTGGGGCAAACCAAGCAGTCGGCCGGGTGGTCGGAAAGGATAAGCTCGACCACGGTGCGGCGGGCGTTGATGACGCGGTTGGTATGGGTGTGGACCACCATGCCTTCCATGCAGTCAGTAGCGCAAGCGGGAGCCAGGTTTCTACGGCCTTCCACTTCGACGACGCACACACGGCAGCCACCGGGCTTGTTTTCAAATTTCATTCCTGCCAGTTCAAAATAGCAAAGGGTAGGAATATGGATACCGGCCTTGCGGGCAGCTTTCAGAATGGTGGTGCCTTCTTCGACCTGAATCTGTTTGTTGTCAATTGTTACATTAATCATAGTATGTCTCCTCCTCTATTTTATTTGACGGAAATGGCATTGAACTTACAACCGCTGATACAGGCGCCGCACTTGATGCACTTGGTGGTGTCGATCACCATCGAAGGCAGCTTGTGGCCGGGAGCGATGTAGTCGGTCTTCGAGATGGCCTCGGTCGGGCAGTTCTTGGCGCACTTGCCGCAGCCGATGCAGGCTTCCTTGTCGATTTCGTAGCTCATGAGCTTCTTGCACACGCCAGCGCGGCATTTCTTATCGACAACGTGCTCGACGTACTCGTCCCAGAAGTTGTCCAAGGTCGAAAGCACCGGGTTCGGCGAGGTTTGGCCCAAACCGCAGAGGGCGGTGTCCTTAATCACGGCGGCAAGGTTGCGCAGCTCTTGGAGGTCATCCATGGTGCCGTTGCCTTCTGTGATCTTGGTGAGGATTTCAAGCATACGTTTGTTACCGACACGGCAGGGTGTGCACTTACCGCAGCTCTCCTCGCAGGTGAACTCGAGGTAGAACTTGGCGATAGCCACCATGCAGGAGGTCTCGTCCATGACCACCATACCGCCCGAGCCCATCATGGAGCCGGCAGCGGAGAGGCTTTCATAGTCGATAGCGGTGTCAAGGTGTTTCTCCGTCAAGCAGCCGCCTGAAGGACCACCGGTTTGGACGGCCTTGAACTTACGGCCACCCTTGATGCCACCGCCGATTTCGTAGATGATGTCGCGCAGGGTGGTGCCCATCGGGACCTCAATCAGACCGACGTTGTTGATCTGACCGGCCAGAGCGAACACCTTGGTGCCCTTCGACTTCTCGGAACCGATGCTGGCAAACCAGTCGGCGCCCTTGGTGATGATAATCGGGATATTGGCGAAAGTCTCCACGTTGTTCACGTTGGAGGGTTTCATCTTATAACCAGCCACAGCCGGGAACGGGGGCTTGAAGGTGGGTTCGCCGCGCTTGCCTTCCATCGAGTGGATCAGAGCGGTTTCTTCACCGCAGACGAATGCGCCGGCGCCGTAGCGAAGCTCGATGTCGAAATCGAAGCCCGAGCCGAGGATGTCCTTGCCGAGCAGGCCGTATTCGCGGGCTTGCGCGATGGCGACTTGCAGGCGGTGGATGGCTAACGGGTATTCAGCGCGGATATAGACCAGGCCGTGGGTGGCGCCGATGGCGTAGCCGCAGATGGCCATGGCCTCGACGATGCTGTGCGGGTCGCCTTCCATGATGGAACGGTCCATGAACGCACCCGGGTCGCCTTCGTCGGCGTTGCAGATGACGTACATCTCATCGCACTTGTTCTTGGCACAGAGGCCCCATTTCACGCCGGTCGGGAAGCCAGCGCCGCCGCGACCGCGAAGGCCCGACTTGGTGACTTCGTCGATGACCTGTTGGGGGGTCATTTCGCTGAGGCACTTGCCAAGGGCTTCGTAGCCGCCGCGCGAGATGCACTCGTCAATGTTCTCGGGGTTGATGAAACCGCAGTTGCGCAAGGCGATACGCAGTTGCTTGCGGTAGAATCCCATGTGCTTCGAGTCGGCCACATGTTCCTTGTTTTCAGGGTCCATGTAGAGCAAATCGGTAACCTTACGGCCTTTGATGATGTGCTCGTTCACGATCTTCTCGACGTCTTCGGGTTTCACTTGGGTGTAGAACGTGTTGTCAGGCATGATCTTGACGATGGGTCCCTTCTCGCAGAAGCCGAAGCAACCTGTCCTGACCACCTGAACTTCATCCTGCAAGCCCTTCTCGGCCAGGATGGTCTCGAAGTTCTTGATGATTTCAGCACCTGCCGATGCGTAGCAGCCAGTACCGCCGCAGCAAAGCACGTGCATCTTGATTTTTGCCATATAAATTCCTCCGAATTAGTTAGTTAGATAGTTTCGTAGTTCACGGGAATGACGCCTTCCACCATTTCGTTGTTCATCACATACTTGGTGAGGATTTCGTCAGCGCGGTTGTTATCAACATGACCGAAGACGATCGGGTCTTTGCCCGGGCACTTCACCTCGATGGTCGGCTCGGCGTGGCAGTAGCCCATGCAGCCGGTTTGGGTGAAGACGATGCCGAGTTTCAGCTCGTCGGCCTTCTCCATCATGTGTTCCATTACTTGCTTGGCGCCGGCGGCGATACCGCAGGTGGCCATGGCGACCTTAATCTGCACCAAAGAGTCAGGGTCGTTGCTCTTTTCGCGAAGGTCGAGGTTCGACTGAAGCTTTTCTCTCATAGCTTTCAGTTCTGCTAATGACTTAACTTTTGCCATATTACAATGTTTTTATGGTTGTTTATTGAGTTATTGTTGGTCTAACTTGGATTTTCCAAATTGCGCTGCAAATTTAGGGAAATTTTTCGGCCAATTCCAAATAATAAAGAAAGTTTTTTGGAATTTTCGCACTTTTTCATCGCTTTGATTTACAACATATTACAAACACAAAAACCGCCCAATTCGTAAATTAGAATGATTCTAATTTAGAAAAGGGCGGTTAGGGGACTAAAAACGAATCAAAGCTCGTCATTAATCAGCATTTCGAGTACTTTCATAAAATTCTGCTCCTTGAGGTTGACCTCGCCTTCTTCGGCTGAAACGATGTCGTTAAGGTCGGCCATGAAAGCCACTTTGTCTTCTTGGGTTTTCAAAAACTCGTCCTTGTGTTCCTTGAAGAAACTCAACCAAGCAGGACTTGACATGGACTTCCACGCCTCAAAGACTTCGTTGTAACTCTTTTCATCGAACTGCAAGCAAATACGCTCCAGTTCTTTCATAGAAATGTTGCCGTCGATGCCCGCCGCGCAAAGCATCATGAAAATCTGAAATTTCTCTTTGGTAAGGTTCTTTTCCATAGGCGATTTATTTAAAAATGATATTTTTGACAAAAGTAGGAAATAAAACCATAAGTCTGCAACAAAAAAGCGACATTTTTTTGAAAAAAAGCAACATTTTTGTTTTCAGTGTCAAAAAAAAGCGCAAAAAACAAAAAAACGGAGGCCATATTGCCTCCGTTTTCCAGATTTGGCAATGCCTTCTTATTTTTTCTTGAAGAGGGACAAAACCCACAGCAGCACGACAGCGCCCACGATGCCAACCAAAAGCTGACCCCAGAAAGAGCCGCTTGCCGACAGGCCTAAAATGCTGAAAATCCAGCTGCCCAAAAGGCCGCCAACGATACCGACGATGATGCTGATCAAAAGGCCCATGCCTTTGTTCATGATTTTTCCTGCGATGAAACCGGCCAAAGCGCCGATCAACAATGATACTAAAATACCCATAATGCTTAATTTAAGTTAGTAATTGATTAATTAATAATGTTTTATACTTTTCTTATGTTTCTACACAACTGCTCGTCAATTGGGTTTGCCCTTGGTTAGGAAACTGCAAAGATAGGGCTTTTTTTAAAAATCAAAAAAAAGCGCAAAAAATTGTTTTTACAACATCTTAGGCTCTAATCAGAAAAAGAATCCTTAACTTTGCCGCAAAATTTTAAACCACTATGAGAAAATTATTCTTCTTCGCCATTTTAGCCCTCGTTTCGGGCTTGGCAACGGCACAAGAAAAGTGTTACTGGGTGTTCTTCACCGACAAAAACGACACCCAATTCGACCCTTACTCCTATTTTGATGCCAAGGCTATCGAGCGCTACCAAAACTGCGGCGCCGACCTTTACGACATCAGCAACTATCCGCTGAACGATAGTTATGTGAATGTCGTAAACGCCTACTCCACTGACATTTTCGGTCAATCGCGCTGGCTCAATGCCCTCGGTGTTGAGGCCACCGACGACAACATCGCAAGGATTGCCCAACTGCCTTTCGTGGAGCGCGTGCAAGAAATCGTTTCAAACGGAACAATCTCTCGTGTTGAAACCGAATTTGACAACGTTTCTGGCGACACAACAGACATCCTCACCGACCAACTGAAACGCTTCGGCGGACAGCATTTCGTGGACAAAGGCATCGACGGCAAAGGCTTGCGTATCTGCGTGATGGACGGCGGTTTCCCGAAAGTGGACACCCACCCTGCCTTCAAGCACCTGCGCGACAACAACCAAATCCTCAAGACCTACAACTTCCCGAACCGCAAGGAAGACGTTTACGGCTGGAACACCCACGGCACCATGGTTTTGAGCTGCATCGCAGGTATTAATAAGGAAGGACAAAAACTCGGTCTGGCCACGGGCGCTGAGTTCCTCCTCGCCCGCACCGAAATCGAGCCGGAACCTTTTAAAGAAGAGGTATGGTGGGCGCAAGGCGCGGAATGGGCCGACAAAAACGGCGCCGACATCATCAACAGTTCGCTCGGCTACGGCAAGGACCGCCACTGGACCCGCGACATGGACGGCACTTCATACGTCGCCAAAGCCGCAAACAAGGCCGTCGAAAAGGGCATCCTGATTTGCAACTCCGCCGGCAACGAAGGCAGCGACAGCCGCTGGATGACCATCATCACGCCCGCCGACGCTGAAAACGTGCTCTGCGTGGGAGGCATCAACGCCAGTTTGGAGTATTACCAACACATTTCTTTCAGCTCCTACGGCCCCACCGCCGACAAGCGCCGCAAGCCCGATGTGGTGGCCTTTGGCCATGCCAAGGTGGCCAACCCAAGCGGCGGTTTCACCGAGGCCGATGGCACTTCCTTCGCCAGCCCGCTCACTGCCGGTTTCTGTGCCTGCGCTTGGCAGACCAAACGCGATTTGACTGCTTTGCAGATGAAGGCCGAAATCCAAAAGTCATGCGACCTCTACCCTTATTACGACTATGCCTACGGCTACGGCGTGCCACAAGCGGCCTATTTCACCGGCGAACTGGAACCCGCTGTGCGCACCTTCAATCTCGTGCAAGAAAAAGACGGCGTGAGAATCACCTTTCCGCCCATCTTTGATTTCAAAAACGAGGACGTTTTCATCAATGTCGAGGGTGAAGACGGCGTGTTGCTCGGCTACTACAAACTGCCGCCCGACAAAAAGAACGGCATTATGCTGAAAAACAAGGATTTCGGCGAAGGCAAAAAACTCAATGTTTTTTACTATGGTTTCTACGACTCCTGCCCCATCAGCGGCATGGGTGGCGACATCAACCTGCTTGCCGACCATTACAACAGCCAAAACGGCACGTTCAAAAAGGTGAAGACGGAAGGCTGGCAAAAGACGACCTTCTTCCAATACGACTATAACTTGCCCAACGGCACTTTTAACGGCTTCAACCGCCATTTCGCCTTCGGTCGCCGCTGGTTCTACGGCAAGACATATAAAATAGGTATGGGCCTCGGATTGGATTGGAACCGTTTTGTGCGCAACGACAAGGACAGCGACATCCATCCGTTCCACGACCAAGTCATGCTCCGCAACATGCAGCTGCGTGGCGAATTGCTGCAACGCATCGTTTTCCGTCGCGTTGGCCTTAACTGGGACTTCGGCGGCTATGGCGGCATCAACATCACACGCCGTGTGCGCATCACCGACAAGACATACATAACGGACGACATGGGGCAACACCTCGCCGACGACGACTATTCAAAGAAAGTCACCACTTATTACAACTGCAAGAACATGAACCTCTTCGAATACGGAGCCACCACACGCATCAGTTACAGCATCGCCAACATGCTCAACCTTGGCGTTTACTGCAACTATCGCCTGTCGCCTGTCTGCAAAGACACCGACAACCTCATTCATCCGAGTGGCGAATGTTACATTAGTCCTTCGCCATGGAGTGTGGGTGTTGAGATTGAGCTGGTGCCGTAAAATCAAGCCACTTTATTTCGATTACAAATCGCACTTTTCGGAGTGCGATTTTTTTGTCCTGAAAACCAACACTATACAACTTTTTTCAAAAATATTTCATTATTTTTGTACAACGTATGAAATAATGTTGTACTTTTGCAGCACCAAACAAATGGATAAAATAATATCGATATGGCAACGCAACACAACACATCCTTAGTAGTGACGAAATCGACCTTGAGCCGGTTGCCGCTCTACTACAGCCATATCCGAAAGCTGAAGCAAGAAGGACAGACTTTCGTTTCGGCGGCTGCCGTGGCGCAAAGCCTCAACCTCAACCCCGTCTTGGTGCGCAAAGACCTTGCAGGCGTTTGCTCCATAACCGGCAAACCGCGCACAGGCTTTGAAATCGACACCTTAATTAATGACTTGAGCGAACACCTTGGCTACAACACGGAAGACGAAGCCATCTTGGTGGGCGTGGGAAGCCTTGGCCGCCTCATCCTGACCAACAAGGAGTTTTCGAGCATGGGCTTGAACATCGTCGTCGGGTTCGACAAAGACCCCAACCTGCACGGACTGCAAATCGGCGACAAATACGTGCTCCCGATGGAGAAAATGGCCAGTTTCGTCAAACGCACCGGCGTGAAAATCGGCATCATCACCGTGCCCGCCGAGCAAGCCCAAAGCGTTTGCGACCAAATGGTGAACAGCGGCATCCTCGCCATCTGGAACTTCGCCTTCACACTTCTCAATGTGCCCAAAGGCATCCTCGTCAAAAACGAGAACCTCCCCTCCTCTTTGGCCGTGCTCTCGCACCAATTGACGAAAAAACTGAATCATAACATTAAAAGCCAATAAATTCCCTAAAACTTAACCCTATGAAAACAGCAAAGGTAAAACCTGAAATTGAAATCGATAAAAATATATCGATTAAAGAAGAAATCGACGTTTTGGTACAGAATGCCGAAGAAGCCCTGAAAGCCTATGTGGACTTCGACCAGCAGAAAGTGGACAAAATCGTGCACGCCATGGCCTTGGCCGGATTGGAACATCACCGCGAGCTGGCCAAACTTGCCCACGAGGAAACGCAGCGCGGCGTTTATGAGGACAAGATCATCAAGAACATCTTCTCGACGGAGTACATCTGGAACTCCATCAAAGACGAGAAGACCGTGGGCATCGTGGAAGACAACGAAATGGAAGGGTACGTTGAAGTGGCCGAACCTGTCGGCATCGTCGCTGGCGTGACTCCCGTCACCAACCCCACCTCCACCACCATGTTCAAGTCGTTGATATGCACTAAGGCGCGCAACCCGATCATTTTCGGCTTCCATCCTTCGGCGCAACAATCTTCGTTGGCCGCCGCCAAGACCTTGCGCGACGCTGCCATTGCCGCCGGTGCTCCCGAACACTGCATCCAATGGATTGAGCATCCTTCTGTAGAAGCCACAATGGCCTTGATGAACCATCCGAAAGTGTCGCTGATTTTGGCCACGGGCGGTTCGGGTATGGTGCGCTCGGCCTACAGTTGCGGCAAACCCGCCCTCGGTGTGGGTCCCGGCAACGCACCTTGTTACATTGAGACCTCGGCCAACGTGAAACGCGCCTGCAACGACCTGATGATGTCTAAGACCTTCGACAACGGCATGATTTGCGCCTCAGAACAAGCCGTTATCGTCGATAAGGTGATTTCCAACCTGTTTGAGAGCTACATGAAGGAAAACAGCTGCTACTTCCTGAACGAGGCCGAAATCGAGAAAGTCTCGAAGTTCGTGATCAACATCGAGAAAGGCGCGGTCAATCCTGACGTGGTGGGCAAGTCGGCCTACTGGATTGCCGACAAGTCGGGCGTGAAAGTGCCTGAAAACACCAAGATACTGATTGCCCGACTGAAGGACGTCGGTCCGGAATATCCGCTTTCGCGCGAAAAGCTTTCGCCCGTGTTGGCCTACTATGTGGTGAACAACCATGTGGAAGGTTTCGAGATGTGCCGCAAGATGCTCGACATGGGCGGCTTGGGTCACACGGCCATCATACACAGCACCAACGACGACCTCATCGAGAAGTTCGGCAAGGCCATGAAGGTGGGTCGCATCATCGCCAACTCGCCCTCGTCGCAAGGTGCCATCGGCGACATCTACAACACCAACACGCCGTCGCTGACCCTCGGCTGCGGCTCTTACGGCCACAACAGCACCACGGCCAACGTTTCGACCGTCAATCTCATCAACAAGAAGAAAATCGCAAAAAGAAGAGTCAATATGCAATGGTTCAAAATCCCGCCGAAAATCTATTTCGAATACGGTTCGGTGCAATATCTCGAAAGCATGGAAGGCATCAGCAAGGCCTTCATCGTGAGCGACCCGATGATGGTGCAGCTCGGCTATGTCGATAAAGTGACCTATTACCTCAACAAGCGCGAGGAGAGCTGTCACTACAAGATCTTCTCCGACGTGGAGCCCGATCCGGATGTCGATACCGTGATGAGGGGCGTGGCCGAGATGCGCTCGTTCCAGCCCGACGTCATCATCGCTTTGGGCGGCGGTTCGGCCATGGACGCGGCCAAGTGTATGTGGCTGTTCTACGAGCATCCCGAGACCTCGTTTGATGGCCTGCGCCAAAAGTTCATGGACATTCGCAAGCGCGTGGTAAAGTTCCCCAACCTGAAGCAATGCAAGATGGTGGCCATCCCGACCACTTCGGGTACGGGAAGCGAGGTGACCGCCTTCACCGTCATCACCGACAAGAAGAAAGGCATCAAATATCCTTTGGCCGACTATGCCGTGACGCCCAACGTGGCCATCATCGACCCGCAGTTTGTGGTTTCGCTGCCCAAACGCGCCACTGCCGACACGGGAATGGACGTGCTGACCCACGCCATTGAAGCCTACATTTCGAATATGGCCAACGACTACACCGACGGCCTTGCCCTGCAAGCCATGGACCTCGTGTTTGGCTACTTGAAGCGCTGTTACGAGAACGGCCAGTTCGACCTGAAAGCCCGCGAGAAGATGCACAACGCCTCATGCATCGCAGGCATGGCCTTCACCAACGCCTTCCTCGGCCTCAACCACAGCATGGCCCACAAACTTGGCGGCGACTACCACATCCCGCACGGACGCGCCAACGCCATTCTGTTGCCATATGTCGTGAAATACAATTCACTGAAACCCAATAAGTTCGTTCCGTTCCCGAAGTATGAACGCTTCATGGCCGACGAAAAATTGGCCAAGGCAGCCCGTTTCCTCGGCTTCGGTGGCAAGAACGACGAAGAAAGCATCGACAACTTCATCGCCGCCATCCGCCAACTGATGAAGGACATGGACATGCCGCTCAGCGTGAAGGATGCCGGCATCGACGAGAAGGCGTTCATGGACAATGTGGAAGCCCTCGCCGAGAAAGCCCACGACGACCAATGCACCGGCGCCAACCCGAAATATCCGTTGGTGAAAGAAATCGTCGAGATTTACAAGCAAGCCTATTACGGAGAATAAAGGATTTTCAACCACCAGAAACCAAACCAACAGAACAACAATTAAAAAAATACGAGAAATGAACAGATTCACCTTACCGAGAGACCTTTATCATGGAGAAAACGCTCTCGAAGCATTGAAGACCTTCACGGGAAAACGCGCCGTCGTTTGCGTAGGCGGCGGAAGCATGAAACGCTTTGGATTCCTTGACAAAGCCATTGCCTACCTGCAAGAGGCTGGCATGGAAGTGAAAGTGATTGACGGCATCGAGCCGGACCCGTCGGTGGAGACCGTCATGGATGGTGCCGCCGTGATGCAAGACTTCCAGCCCGACTGGATTGTGGCTATCGGCGGCGGTTCGCCCATCGATGCGGCCAAAGCGATGTGGATTAAGTACGAATATCCTGAAACCACCTTCGAAGATATGTGCAAGGTGTTCGGCTTGCCCAAATTGAGAACCAAGGCCAAGTTCTGCGCCGTGTCATCGACTTCGGGCACGGCCACCGAAGTGACCGCCTTCTCCATCATCACCGACTATGCCAAAGGCATCAAATACCCTATCGCCGACTTTGAAATCACGCCCGACGTGGCCATCGTCGATCCGGCCTTGGCCCAAACCATGCCCAAGAAATTGGTGGCCCACACGGGAATGGATGCCATGACCCACGCCGTGGAGGCCTACGTTTCGACCGCCCACTGCGACTACACCGACCCCTTGGCCATGCACGCCATCAAGATGATACAGAGGGATTTGGTGAACTCATACAACGGCGACGTGAACGCCCGCAACGAGATGCACAACGCCCAATGCCTTGCCGGTATGGCCTTCTCCAATGCCTTGTTGGGCATTGTCCACTCGATGGCCCACAAGACGGGAGCCGTGTTTGCCGACTTTGGCGCACACATCATCCACGGCGCGGCCAACGCCATGTATCTGCCCAAGGTGATTGCCTTCAACGCCAAGAATCCCGAGGCCAAGCAACGCTATGGCATGATCGCCGACGCAATGAACCTCGGCGGCAGCAACGACGACGAAAAAGTTGCCCTGCTCATCGCGGCACTGCGCAAGATGAACGACGACCTCAACATCCCGCACTGCATCAAGAACTATGGTGCCGACTCCTACCCTTGCGAGCAAGGCTTTGTGCCTGAAAACGTGTTCCTTGAAAGGCTGCCCATGATTGCCAAAAACGCCATCGGCGACGCCTGCACAGGCTCCAACCCGCGCATCCCCACGCAGGAGGAAATGGAAAAACTGCTGAAATGCTGCTATTACGATTACGAAATTGATTTTTGAATTGTCATAACCATTGACCGGCGGGCGGCCAAAAACACGGCTGCCCGCCCAAAATGGCCTGACGACAATACAACAAAAAGAAGAAAAATCCGTTCAATAAAACAACCCTTAAAACTAACCGAAAATGAATATCAAAGTATGCGTTGGCAGCTCGTGCCACCTGAAAGGATCCTACGACGTGATCCAAGCCTTGAAAGACGTTCTCAAGAAATATGACGTGGAAGACCTCGTCGAACTTCAGGCCAGTTTCTGCCTCGGCCATTGCGCCAAGGGCGTGAACGTGAAGACCGACGGCATCGCGCCCGAGAAGGCCGAGAAGTCGTACACGGCACTCACCGACGGCACCCTGCTGCTCCATAACGTCACCAAGGACAACGCTGAGGAAGTGTTCGTCAGGGAAATCTATCCGCTAATCGAAATCTAAAAAACGCCGTCATGTCAAAATATCTGGAGTTTCGCAATGCACGGTGCAAAGACTGCTACAAATGCCTGCGCGAATGTCCTGTGAAGGCCATCGACTTCAAGGGACATCAAGCTGAAATCATCGAAGACAGATGCATCCTTTGCGGCCACTGCACGCTGGCCTGTCCGCAGAACGCAAAGGTGGTGCACAGCGAGTTGGCAGAAGTGAAACAACTGCTGTCGGGCACAGGGAAGGTGATAGCCAGCGTGGCGCCTTCCTTCATCTCGAGTTTCGGCCTCACCGACTTTGGCGTGATGAAATTGGCCTTGGCCAAGTTGGGCTTTGCCGACGCGGAAGAGACCGCCGTCGGGGCGCAAGCCGTCACCAAGGAATATGCGCGCCTGCTCAAGACGGGCGAGTTCACCAACTTCATCACCTCGGCCTGCCCTGCCGCTTGCCGCATGATTCAGGAATACTATCCGAAAGCGCTCAAATACCTCGCTCCCGTCGATTCGCCGATGGTGGCCCACGCCAAACTGCTGAAAAAGCAGCATCCCGAAGCCCACATCGTCTTCGTCGGGCCTTGCATCGCCAAGAAGCGCGAAGCCGAGGAGTGTCAGCTCATCGACCATGTGCTGACCTTCGAGGACGTGGTGGCGCTTTTCGAGGAGAAGAACATCAAGCTCGACGAAATCACCAACCTCGACCTCGGCAGGAAAAACGGCACGCCCAACCTCGCCAAGGAATACCCGATTCCGCAAGGCATCATCAACTCCTTCCCTGTGCTGCCCGAGGGCTACGAATACATCGCCGTCGATGGACCGAAGAAGTGCGTGGAGGCTTTGCAAAACATCGAGTATCTCGAACACGTTGTGATGGAGATCAACCTTTGCGTGGATGCCTGTGTGAACGGGCCTTGCTCGTTGGTCAAGCAGGGAGGCTCCATCAAAGCCACCGCCGACGTGCGCAAGTACGTCAGCCGCGAGAAGCAGACTTTGAACGGACCGCAAGACGACAGTCCGCTTGAGGTGAACCTCGCCGCCGCACATCCGCGCCTGCGCAGCCACAGCCTCGCCGCCACCGAGCGCGACATTGTGGCCATCCTGAACAAGACCGGCAAAACGAAGCCCGAAGACGAGCTGAACTGCGGCTCGTGCGGCTATGCCACTTGCCGCGAAAAGGCCTGGGCGGTTTACAACGGCTATGCCGACCTCGAAATCTGCCTGCCCTACATGCGCCAACGTGCCGAGTCGCTCTCGTTCGAGATCATCCAAAACAGCCCCGAAGGCATCATCGTACTCGACTCGGAACTCAACATACAGGAAATCAACAACAAAGGCAGGGAACTCCTCGGCATCGACGACCCCAACGCCAAAGGCCGTCCCGCTACGGACTTCTTCAGCCCCATCGATTTCTACAACGCCTATTCGCAGAAAAAGCACATCAACTGCAAGCAAATGCACATACCCGCCACGGGGAAATACATCGATATGTCGATCAACTACTTGGCAGGACAAAACGTCATCTTCGGTATCCTGAAAGACGTCACCGAAGCCGTCGATTACGAGAACCGCATCATGAAAGTAAAGATGGAAACCTTGACCACGACCGATGAAGTCATCAAGAAGCAAATGCGTGTGGCTCAAGAGATTGCGTCGCTATTGGGCGAAACCACAGCCGAGACCAAGGTGGCTTTGCTGAAACTGAAGAAAACACTAACCGAAGAAAACAAGACGAACTGATGGAACTTTGCTTAGAAACGGGATGCACCTCGCTCAACCATGTGGGCGAGGAACTGTGCGGCGACAACGTGGCCAGCACCGTTAAGGGCGACTTCACCACCCTCGTCTTGGCCGACGGTTTGGGCAGCGGCGTGAAAGCAAACATCCTCTCCACGCTCACCTCGAAAATCCTCTGCACGATGGCTTCCAACGACATCGACATCTACGAGTGTGTCGAGACCATCATCCAAACGCTGCCCGTGTGTTCGGAGCGCGGCGTGGCCTACTCCACCTTCTCCATCATCCACGTCGATACCGAGGGCACAGGCGTGATGTTCGAGTTCGACAACCCAGAGGCCATCTACTACCATCGCGGCCAATGCCAGAACTTCGACCGCACCCAACTCGAAGTGTGCGGCAAGAAGGTGTTTCGCACCGACCTGAACCTTGAGGAAGACGACATCATCATCGTTATGTCCGACGGCACCATTCACGCCGGCATCGGGCAAATCCTCAACTTCGGCTGGGAACGCGAGCAAATCATGAAGCATTTGGATGCCAACATCACCCGCTCCATGTCGGCCCGAGCCGTGGCCTGCCTTTTGGCTTCGGCCTGCAACGACCTCTACGCCGACAAACCCGGCGACGACACCACCGTGGCTGCTGTCAAGATTCGGAAGCGCTTGGATGTCAATATTATGGTCGGTCCGCCCGTCGATAAGGAAAAGGACGACTTCTATATTGAGCAATTCTTGGCTGGACCTTCAAAGAAAATCGTTTGCGGCGGCACCAGTTCCACCATCGTGGCGCGTCACCTTAAAACCGAGTTGAAGACCAGCTTCGATTTCCCTGACAAGGAAGTGCCCCCCATCGGCTACATCAAAGGCATTGACCTGACCACCGAAGGCGTGCTCACCTTGCGCCGACTGATGCAAATGTTGGAGAAATACATCTCCATCACCGACCTCACGCCCAAGACCTTCACCAAGAAAGACGGTGCCTCGCTCCTCGCCGACTACCTCTTTGAACGCGCCACCCACATCACTTTCTTTGTCGGGCAAAGCGTCAATGTGGCCCACCAAGGGCTGCCCATCGACACGACGATGAAGATGAAAATCGTGGAGAAGATTGCCGCCGACCTACGCAAGGTGGGCAAAATCGTAGAGTTGAATTATTATTGAACCCCTTTACCCAAAACAAGATGAACTCACAAAGGATTTTTGACACAGACGTACAACTCGTCAAATACAAAGTGCTGAAAGAAATCATCCGGCGCGCCTACGAGGGCGGATTGGAGAACGCATATCTTGAAGTGCCCAAGTTGTTAAGCCCCGGCCCGAAAGCCGAAACGCGCTGCTGCATCTACAAGGAACGCGCCATTTTGCAAGACCGCATCCAGATGGCGATGGGCGGCGACAAGCGCAACCCCAACGTCATCGAGGTCATCGACAGCGCCTGCGACGAATGTCCGATTGACGGCATTTATGTCACGCCCGCTTGCCGTGGCTGTATGGTACACAGTTGCAAAGAAGTGTGCCCCAAAGACGCCATCACCATCGTGAACCACCGTGCCACCGTCGACAAGGACAAGTGCATCGAGTGCGGCAAATGCACCCAAGCCTGCCCCTACTCCGCCATCATCCTGCAACACCGCCCCTGTATGGTGAGTTGCAAGGTGAAGGCCATCTCCATCGATGAGAACAAGAAGGCCAAAATCGACAACGAGAAGTGCATCTCCTGCGGCGCTTGCGTCTATAAATGCCCCTTCGGAGCCATCTCCGACAAGTCGTTGGTGCTCGACATCATCGACATTTTGAAGAAATCGGAGAACAACACGAAATACAAGGTCTATGCCGTCATTGCGCCGGCCATCGTCAGCCAATGCCGCTTCGGTCGCGTCACGCAAGTCGTTACGGCCATCAAGAAGTTGGGATTCCATCAAGTCGTTGAGGCAGCCCTTGGTGCCGACATCACGCTTTATCACGAAGCAAAAGAATGGAACGAGAAAAAACTGCTTACCACCTCTTGTTGTCCTTCGTTTGTGTCATTTGTCGAAAAAAACTTCCCCGAGTTGACCCAGTATGTGTCAAGTTCAGTGTCGCCCATGGTGGAAACCGCTCGCCTCATCAAGAGAGGAGACCCGACGGCAAAGGTTGTCTTCATTGGCCCCTGCACCTCCAAAAAGTTGGAATACAGGCTCGAAAAGACCGGTGGTGCCATCGACAGCGTCATGTCGTTTGAGGAGTTGCAAGCCTTCGTTGATGCTCGCGGCATCGACACTACGCTGATGGAAGACTCCGAGCTGAACAACGCTTCGTACTACGGCCGTATCTTCGCCAAGTCGGGCGGCATCGCCAAAGGCATCGCCGACGTGGCCAAGGAAATGGGCGTGGAAGGCGTGAAGCCTATCGCCATGAACGGCATCGCCGAGTGCAAGGCCGCCTTGACCAAGCTGAAATTCAACAAGGCCACCGAGAATTTCTTCGAGGGCATGGCCTGCGACGGCGGTTGCCTGAACGGCCCGGTGTGCATCACCCACAGCCCGCGCAACGTCGTCGATGTGGACAAATACGGCAACGAGGCACAGGAGAAGACTATCTTCAATTCGGTAAGACTTTACGAAATGCAGTCTTAATTAAGTAGATGAGCATATTTAGTTTACATATTGACACGAGCCAAGGGACTATGACCAGTGACTATGACCATGACTGCTTCGGCCAAGGGCTGAAATTTCAGCATTCCCGTGAAAGCGGTCATGGCCAGGGTCAAGGTCAAAAAGTCCCGAAGTCTCGCTTCAAAAATCATTTAATTTAATTTTGAATGGTTGCTTAAGATAATGATTGTCAGAATATTGTCCGTTAATACTCTTGACAAGCGAAACAACAGAAAGTTTTTTATAGAAAAACTTGGTTAAATACTGAATAATTGCGTATTTTTGCAACCTCAATCGTTCTTTGAAATTTGCAACCACAGAGGTTCTCTTTATAAAGGAGATTAAAACGGGAATCGTGTGTAAATCACGAGCTGTCGCGCAACTGTAAGTCCATAACGGATTATGCATATCAAAGCCACTGAAGCAATTTGGGAAGGCGTGCATGATGGACAAGTCAGGAGACCTGCCTCTGACGGTTTGGCAATGCTTTCGCGTAAAAAGCAGCGTCAAGTAGCACATCTCATCGTCTTATGATTATTATATCAAGGATAATCTGAGCCTACTTTTGGACAATACGATTATTACATCGATTCTCCCCTTTTTTCCGAACCAACTTCCATTATTGCCTTGCAACCAATGGTAAAACCATATTGGCACAAGGCATCTGCCAAATTTGCTTTTTGAATCAATAAAAAATTATCTAATTAAAATCGATAAATTATTATCTAATCAAACAATAACCAACTTAAAGAATAACAGACATGATGACAAAAGACCAGTACATCGAAAGCCTGCGCAAGATGAACCTCAAGGTTTATCTGATGGGCGAAAGAATTGAAAACCCCGTTGACCACCCGATGATTCGTCCCTCGATGAACTCGGTGGCCATGACCTACGAATTGGCTGAGAAAGAGGAATACAAGGACCTCATGACCGCCACTTCCAACCTCACGGGCAAGACCATCAACCGTTTCTGCCACCTGCACCAAAGCACCGACGACCTTATTAAAAAGGTGAAGATGCAACGCCTTTGTGGACAGAAGACGGCCGCTTGCTTCCAACGCTGTGTGGGTATGGATGCTTTCAACGCCATCTATTCCACGACTTTTGAAATCGACCAGAAATACGGCACCGAATATCACAAGCGCTTCACTGAATATCTGAAAATGGTTCAAGACAACGACTGGACTGTTGACGGTGCCATGACCGACCCCAAGGGCGACCGCTCGTTGGGTCCCTCGCAGCAGCCCGACCCCGACCTCTATCTCCACATCGTGGAAGTGCGTCCTGATGGTATCGTGGTGCGTGGCGCCAAGGCCCACCAAACGGGAGCCGTCAATTCGCACGAGCACCTCATCATGCCCACCGTGGCCATGAAGGAAGCCGACAAGGACTATGCCGTTTCGTTTGCCGTTCCTTCCGATGCTGAAGGCGTGTTCATGATTTACGGTCGCCAGTCGTGCGACACCCGCAAACTCGAGAAGGACGCCGACATGGATTTGGGCAACTCGCAATTCGGAGGCCACGAGGCCTTGGTCGTCTTCGACGATGTGTTTGTGCCCAACGAGCGCGTGTTCATGTGCAAGGAATGGGACTTTGCCGGCATGATGGTGGAACGCTTCGCTGGCTACCATCGCCAATCCTACGGCGGCTGCAAGGTCGGTGTGGGCGACGTATTAATTGGTGCTGCCGCTCTCGCCGCCGACTACAATGGTGTGCCGAAAGCCAGCCACATCAAGGACAAACTCATCGAGATGATCCATCTTAACGAGACGTTGTATGCATGCGGCATTGCTTGCTCCGCCGAAGGCGTGGAGATGCCTGCCGGCAACTACCAAATCAACCTTTTGTTGGCCAATGTGTGCAAGCAAAATGTCACGAGAATGCCTTACGAAATTGCACGTCTTGCCGAGGACATCGCTGGAGGCCTCATGGTCACCATGCCCTCGCAGCAAGACCTCCGCAGCCCCGAAATCGGCAAGGTCGTGGAAAAATACTTCAAGGGCGCGCGCAACACCTCCACCGAGAACCGCTTGCGCATCCTTCGCCTGATCGAGAACCTCACTTTGGGCACCGCCGCTGTCGGTTATCGCACCGAGTCGATGCATGGGGCCGGTTCGCCGCAAGCCCAGCGCATCATGATTTCGCGCCAGGGCGACCTTGAGAGCAAGAAAAATCTTGCCAGAGCCATTGCAAAAATCGACCTTTCAAAAGACATCTAAACAACATGGAAGCAACTCTGAATGAAATCACGAGAGTTGTGGACGAGCTTATCCGTCCAAGGCTGCAAGCACACGGCGGCGACCTCTCCATCATCAGCTTCGAGGAGGGCATCCTCCGAATCAAGTTGCACGGCGCGTGCAGCACTTGCCCCTCGGCCCAGCTGACGATGGAAGAAACCGTCAAGGCAGCCTTGGACGGCCTCGTCGAAGACGTGTTTGTCGTCACCACCATCAATGACGATTTGCTCAACTACGCCAAAACCATTTTGAACACCCACAAGCCATGAGCTGGAAAGAAACATACAAGAGCCGCATCACCACTGCGGAAAAGGCCATCAAGGCCATCAAAGACAATGATTATGTGGTGTTTTCGGAAACGGCTGGCATCCCACAACTGATTGCCAAGACCCTCGCCGACCACAGGGAAGACTACCACAATGTCCACATCTACCACATGCTGACCCTCGGCGACGCGCCCTACCTGAAGCCTGAATGCTACGGGCATTTCCACCACATCACCAACTTCGTGGGCGGCAACTCGCGCCAAGCCCTCCTCGACCAAAAGGCCGACTTCATCCCATGCTATTTCAAGGATGTCCCCGCCATGCTCGGCGAGGCCTTCCCTGTGGATGTGGCCGTCGTTTCGGTTTCGAATCCCGACAATGAAGGCTATTGCAGCTTCGGCGTGTCGTGCGATTACGCCAAAGCCGCCACGCAAAAGGCCAAGACCGTCATCGCGGAAATCAACGAAATGACACCACACACCTTCGGCGTGCAAAACAAGATTCATGTGTCGGAAATCGACCACATCGTGCCTTGTGCCTACAACCTGCCTGAAATCCCCAACCCGACCATCGGCGAAGTGGAGAAGAACATCGGCAAGCATTGCGCCTCGCTCATCAAGGACGGTGCCACGCTGCAATTGGGCATCGGAGCCATCCCTGACGCTGTGCTCCTGTTTCTCGGCGACAAGCGCGACCTCGGCATCCACACCGAAATGTTCTCCGACGGCGTGGTTGACCTCGTCGAAGAAGGCGTCATCAACAACGCCAAGAAAACCCTTCACAGAGGAAAGCTCGTTTCCACCTTCATCATGGGGACGAGGAAAGTGTATAATTTCATCGACAACAACCCGAATGTCTGCCTGTATCCCGTGGATTACGTCAACGACCCGTGGGTCATCGGGCAAAACGACAATATGGTCTCCATCAACTCCTGCATCGAAGTGGATTTGATGGGCCAGGTGGCCTCCGAGACGTTAGGCTTGAAGCAGTTCAGCGGCACGGGCGGCCAGGTCGATTTCGTGCGCGGCGCAGCCTTGTCGAAAGGCGGCATCTCCATTATGGCCATGCCTTCGACGGCAGCCAAAGGCAAAGCCTCGCGTATTGTGCCCCTGCTCACCGAAGGCGCAGCCGTGACCACTCCGCGCAACGACGTGGACTACATCGTGACTGAATACGGCATCGCCAAGATGAAAGGGAAAACCCTGCGCGAGCGTGCGCAAAACCTCATCGCCATTGCCCACCCCGACTTCAGGGCGGGATTGGAAGAAGCATTTGAAACAAGATTCGGAACCAAATAACATAACGTCATGTTTTCAGTCAAAACAAGCATAAGCACCTACAAGACATTCGCCGAGTTTGCCGAAGCGTTTGCCTTGTCGAAAGACGACCTCGTCATCACGCAAACCTTTATCTACGAGCCGTTTATGAAAGCCTTAAACCTGCCTTGCACCTTCGTGATGCAAGACCAATACGGGATGGGCGAACCCTCCGACGAGATGATGAACCGCATCCTTGCCGATGTAAAGGGCACCACTTTCAAGCGTGTCGTTGGCATTGGCGGAGGCACCGTCATTGACATTGCCAAACTCTTCGTTCTCAAAAACTTGGAGAACGTCACTGACGCTTTCGAACGGAAAATCCCGATTGTGAAGGAAAAAGAACTCGTCATCGTGCCCACCACCTGCGGCACCGGTAGCGAAGTGACCAACATCTCCATTGCCGAAATCAAGAGCAAGCACACCAAGATGGGATTGGCCGACAACGCCATCCTCCCCGACCATGCCGTGCTCATCCCTGAACTGCTGAAAGGCTTGCCGTTCAAGCCATACGCTTTCAGCGCCATCGATGCCTTGATTCACGCCATGGAAGCCTATCTGTCGCCCAAGGCAAATGCTTACACCAAAGTATTTTCCGAAAAAGCTATCGGAATGATTCTCAAAGTGTTCAACGGCATCGCCGAACAAGGCGAAGACTACCGTTTCGACCATTTTGAGGAGATGCTCATCGCCAGCAACTTTGCGGGCATCGCCTTCGGTAACGCTGGTGTGGGTGCCGTTCACGCACTGTCCTATCCTTTGGGCGGAAACTACCATGTGCCTCATGGCGAGGCCAACTACCAGTTCCTCACCGAGGTGTTCAAGACCTATTTCAGGAAAAACCCCAATGGCAGCATCATGGAACTGAATGAGCTTTTGGTGCGCAACCTCCACATCGACAAGGCTTTGTCGGACACCAATCCGAGACTCATCTACCAAAAGTTGGATGAACTCTTGGGCAAACTCACCCCGAAAAACCATCTTCACCATTACGGAATGAGGCCCGAGGAAATTGACGGTTTCACGGAGAATGTGCTGCAAACCCAACAACGCCTTTTGGCCAACAACTATGTCCATTTGGATGCCGACGAAATCAGAAGCATTTACCAAGCATTATATTAACAACAAAAACAACCATATCATGACTGCAACAGAAGAAATCAAAGCAATGATTGACAAGGCTCGCAAAGCCCAAGCCTACTACGCCACCCACTTCGACCAAGACGACTGCGACAACACCGTGAAACTCGTCACACGCACCATCTTCGAACACGCCGAGGAATTGGCCAAGGCCGCCGTCGAGGAAACCAAGATGGGCGTTTATGAAGACAAAGTGGCGAAAAACCGCAACAAGTCGAAAGGAATTTGGTACGACCTGAAAGGCAAGAAATCAATGGGCATGATCAGTATGGACGAGCGCACTGGCCTGATTGAAATCGCCAAGCCGATTGGCGTGGTGGCCGGTGTCGTCCCGATGACCAACCCCATCGTCACGCCCATGTCGAAGATTTCCTTCGCGCTGAAAACCAAGAACGCCATCATCATCTCGCCCCATCCGAAGGCAAAGAACTGCTCCACTATGGCCGTGAAGCTCATCTTGAAAGCCATCGAGCAGATGGAAGTGCCGGATGGCATGGTTCAGGTGATTGAGGAACCCTCTTTGGAAAAGACCCAGGCTTTGATGGCACTTTGCGACGTGACCGTGGCCACAGGCGGCATGGCCATGGTGAAGTCGGCCTATTCGTCGGGCAAGCCCTCCTACGGCGTGGGCGCAGGCAACGTGCAAGTGATCCTCGACCGCTACATTGAGTATCCTTTGGCCATCAGCAAGATTATCACCGGCCGCTCGTTCGACAACGGCATCATCTGCTCGGGCGAGCAGAGCTTCATCTATCCGCAGGAAGCCCACGACGAAATCATGCAGGCCTGTCGCGACAACCGTGGCTACGTCTGCAATGCCGAAGAGCGCGAGAAGGTCATCAACGCCATCTTCGAGGACGGCCACACGGCGAGGGATGTCGTCGGCCAGTCGGCGCAATACATCGCCATGAAAGCCGGCATCCAAATCCCCGGCGACGTGAAGGCCATCATCGTCGAGTCTAACGGCAAGTTCGGCGACGACGACCCCATCAGCAAGGAAAAGATGTGCCCTGTGCTGGGTGCCTTCCCCTACCAATATTTCGACCAAGCCATTGAGATTGCCGCCACCAACCTCGCTTGCGAAGGCAACGGACACACGGCAGGCTTGCATTCCAACAACCAAGCCAACATCATCAAAGTGGGCACTGAACTCTCCGTGTCGCGCCTCATTGTGAACGCCATCTGTGCCACCACAGCAGGAGGCTGCATCCAAAACGGCCTGCCTGTAACCAACACGCTCGGCTGCGGCAGCTGGGGCAACAACTCCATCTCGGAGAACTTCACCTACAAGCATTTGCTGAACATTACCCGCGTGGCACCGCTTTCAAGCCGAATACAAGTGCCATCGGATGAAGAAATATGGAGATGAGGCATAATTGATTTTTGCTTTGTCCTATACGTGTTTTGAGTCGTTGCTCGAGGGTGCGTCAATTTTGGCGTGCCCTCGGCTGTTTTTTGGGAAGGGAAAGACGAGCGCGACAATACAATTTGGACAGATTGCACTTCTGAAAGGGCAGTTTTGTTATAAAATTGCACTTTATAAAGTGCAATTCTGTTCCGATTTGGAGATATGGGTAAAGGCGAATAAAAACTACAACCATGCGAAAAGCAAAAACGAGCAAGAAAACAATGTTTTTTCATAACTTTGCTGCGTAAAAAAGAAGTGACAGATGGCACAATGGCAAAAGACACAAATCCAGCGAGATAACAGCATGATGGCGGAGGCGCAAGCTCCGGTCATCATCTCCGCAAGCCGGAGCACGGACATTCCGGCTTTCTATGCCGAATGGTTCTTCCATCGGTTGAAAGTGGGCTATTCCGCTTGGACCAATCCCTTCAATGGTGTGAAGAGTTTCGTTTCGTATGAGAAATGCCGCTTCATCGTGTTTTGGTCGAAGAACCCGAAGCCGTTGCTTGGGCATTTGGATGAACTGAAGGAAAGGAATATCGGCTGCTACATCCAATACACGCTCAATGATTACAAGAAAGAAGGCTTGGAAAAGGGCGTTCCGCCTTTGGAGCAAAGGATTGATACATTCAAAAGGTTAGTGGACCAATTGGGCCAAGGCCGTGTGATTTGGCGTTTCGACCCTTTGATTCTGACGGGCCAAATCAATATGGACGACCTGTTGGAAAAAGTGGAAAACATCGGCGACCAACTGAAGGGTTACACGGAAAAACTCGTTTTCAGTTATGCCGACATCGCCTTATATAAAAAGGTGAAAGCCAATCTTGAAAAAAGCCATGTGAACTATGCGGAATGGACAACTGCCCAGATGGAAGAGTTTGCCCAAAGGCTTTCAGACCTCAACCAAAAATGGCACTACCAATTGGCCACCTGTGGCGAGAAGATTGACCTTACGCCATACGGCATCCAGCACAACCGCTGCATTGACGATGACTTGATGATTCGCTTCGCCCATCACGACAAGGCTTTGATGGACTTCCTCGGCGTGGAGATTACCGAAGGCGACCTCTTCAATCCCAAACCGACCATCATCAAGCACCGCGACAACCGCGACAAAGGCCAGCGGGAGTTCTGCGGCTGCATGGTGAGCAAGGACATTGGTGAATACAACACCTGCCCGCATTTGTGCGAGTATTGCTATGCGAATGCGAGCAAGGAAAAAGCGCAAGAGAACTATAACAAACACGAAATGAATCTTTTGGGAGAAACGATAACGGGAAAATAATCTATATTTGCACATAAAATACAAGGCACATGAACCAACCAGCGACATACAACAAGGCAGTAATTCCAAATTCATCGGTCATAACCGACGAATTGAGCATTAATTCGCCAATTGCAATTGTCGATTTTCAGAATAATGATAATCAAGCAGTTATTAATTCGGCAATCATGATTGCCGAATTGAAGGACTGCAAGCCCATGGGCGTAGCAACCTACAAAACCACAGCCGAAATGCCAGAGGAACTGCGGAAAGCCATGCCCGATATTGAGGAATTGAAGAAATTGCTGTAATGAATTAACCGCCAATTGAAATGATGATAGAACAAAACACCAACTACGCCTACAAGCTGAAATACATGGACAATCCTACTTTCGACAAAGTGAGGGATTTGTCCACCAAATTCTACCGTGAATTGCCGCAAGCCTTGCAGGATGAACTCTTTGAGGCCTTGAACCGAGGCATTGACATTTTGGATTCCGAGCCGCAAATGGCCGCCTATTTGTTCGCTTTCGGCAAGATGCACCAAGCCAAATTGAGTTACGCTTTTGGCAAACTACCAAAAGAATTCTTGGAGCAACCCGAAATCAATATCATTGATTATGGTTGCGGGCAAGCCTTGGGAACAATGTGTTATGCGGATTTCCTTTGCAACAAAGGCTGTACACAAAAGGTAAAGACCATTACATTGATTGAGCCTTCCGAGATTTGTTTGAAACGTGCTGCACTTCATGCATCAGTGTTTTTTCCCGATGCTGAGATTAAGACTGTAAACAAGAAGTTTGATGATTTGACCCAAGACGATATTGTTTGCAGCGAAGAAACGCCTACTTTGCATATCTTTTCCAATGTGTTGGATATGTTGTGTTTTGATCTTGAAAAGTTTTCTGCTTTGGTTAAAGACAGTCTGAATGGGTATAACCAATTTGTTTGTGTTGGGCCGTATTTCAATTATTCTGAAATAGACAACCGAATGACGGAATTCTGTTCGTTATTAAACGGAGATGGTTATTACAGCCAGTCTTTCGACAAGTATGAATTTGACGAAGGCAAATCATGGACAGCACAGATTCTTTGTTTTTCTAACGCTAAGGGAAAAGTATATAGCTTACCGATAGAGGTTGCCAAAATAGAAATTGATGACGGCATAGAAGACGAACATGGTGTTGTTTACAGCAAAGACGGGAAGCGATTGCTGAAATGTATTAATACCGAGCTTGAAACTTATTCGATAAAATTTGGAACTAAAGAGATTTGTTATCAGGCATTTGGATCATGTTCTTTATTAGGCCAAATTACCATTCCCAATTCGGTGGAGAAAATTGATGATCAGGCTTTTTTAGCTTGTGAATCTTTGCAACAAGTCGTTATTCCAACTTCGGTTACAAGCATCGGTTGGGAAGCTTTTTCTCTGTGTGATTCTTTACAACAAATCGATATACCTAATTCTGTTACAAGTTTAGGAGCAGCAGCATTTTTCAGGTGCACCTCTTTACTTCGGATTGTCATTCCTAATTCGATAACACGCATTGATTACCAAACATTCAGCGAATGTGATTCTTTACAACAAATCATCATTTCAAATTCAGTCAAGATTATCGGTGATTGGGCATTTTCTGAGTGTAAATCCCTGAAGCAAATCTCCATTCCCAATGCAATTACTTGCATCGGTGTTGGAGTGTTTTCACAATGTGTGTCTTTGGAACAAGTTAATCTTCCCGATTCGATTCATACTATTGGGGACTCTGCTTTTGAAGCATGTGAATCCTTGCGACAAATCACAATACCCGAGTCAGTTTCTTGTATAGGTGATGGAGCATTCTGGGGCTGCAAAGCGTTGCAACAAATCAACATTCCTAATTTAGTTACAAGTATTGGACATGAGGTTTTTGATGGATGTAAATCTTTAAGACAAATCACCATCCCAAATTCAGTGACAAGCATCGGGGACATGGCTTTCCGCGGAACAGATTTAGTCAATCTCATTATTCCTAATTCAGTCAATAGTATAGGAGAAAATGCTTTTTGCCATTGTTATTCCTTACAGCAAATCACAATTCCAAATTCGGTCGCAAGCATCGGAGATGTGGCTTTCTGCAGTTGTTCATCCTTGCAACATGTTTCCATCCCTAATTCAATAAAGGTAATTGGTTATGAGGCATTTATGGGATGTTATTCGCTGCAATCAATAGATATTCCTAATTCGGTAACCAGCATAAAAGGTGCCGCTTTTTTTCAATGCGAATCATTGAAGAAAATAATTATTCCAAATTCGGTAAAAAGCATTGGCCATGAAGCGTTTATGAAATGCATATCTTTGCAAGAAATAGTAATACCAGATTCAGTAACAAGCATCGAAGATTGTGCTTTTTTGGATTGCAGCTCATTAGAGAAAATTATTATTCCAAAAGGAAGCAAAGAAAGATTTAAAAATATGTTGGATGAAAAACTATGGAATTTACTAATTGAGGAATAAAGAATCAATAAAGGTTCAACAATATTTCAACAAAAAAACCATGAAGATAAAAAAGATAATAATCAACAACTTCCGAGCATTTAAACATGCAGAAATAGATTTTGACGATTTTAATTGTATTATTGGCAAAAACGATACTGGAAAGTCCACAATTTTGGCAGCATTAGAATGGTTTTTTGACCAAAAAAGAGAATTGAACCATAATGATTTTGCTGCTGCTGGTTTTGATTGGTATGAATATGAAAATCCTTCGTATTATGATGAAATAACAGGGGAAACATCTCAAGGAGAAACCATCAAAGAATTCATTTATGATGATTTTTATATTTCCGTGGATATATATTTCAATGATGCTATTATTCCTATTAGTACAGAAGAATCAGACTTTATCTTCAGCAAGGACTATTTGTCAAAGAATGGTGACATTTGTATAAGAAAATATATGCGTCATTCATATAATTACCTTTCTGATGGAAATCAAATGGGGTATTGCATTAAAAAACACTTCTATAATAAATTGGGAAAGTTATTCTCTGATTGCACATTTCAGGAATTGAAAGCATTATATAATGAGATGGGTAAGGATGCTGACAAGTTATGCAAAGTGTTACATCAATTAAAAGAAGAATGCAAATCAAAAAAGAGAGGTGTTTTATACGCAGCAATTAAAAGCAAAAGTAGAGCTGAAGAGATAAAAATAAAAGAACAAATATGTTCTGAATTATTTGAATACTACAATAGTATAGGAGAAAAAATTCATGATGAACAATGGGTGAATCTTGATGATTTAGATCAAATTGAATCCAAATTCGGTTTAGTTTTCCCAAAGTATATATTGTACACATCAAAAACTCCAATAAATGACTACCTAAACCTTTTGTTTACACCATATAATGCAAACAAAGTTTATAAGTCTATTGAAAAAGCAAAGGTTTATACAGCTAAAAAGTTATCAGAATATCTAAATTTAGATAGTACAAATGAAAACTTGTACATTATAGAAAATGAAAAAATCGACTTATTTACACAAAACAGTTTGGTTTTCAAACAAATTGATTTGCCATTAAGTATTCCTCTGAAAAACAGGGGTGAAGGTTTGCAGTTAAAGATAAAGAATGCTGTATTTAGGTTACTTACAGAAATAAACACAAAAAACTTAACTAATACTATTCTTGCTTTTGAAGAACCAGAAACCCATTTACATCCTTCAGCCCAAATTGAAATGTATGAAACAATAAAATTGCTCTCTGAAAAATCTAATTATCAGGTAATTATCACAACTCATTCTCCTTATATTGTTAAGGAATTAGCCCAAAATGGCATTTTGCCAATTGTTGTAAAGCGTGAAGAGCAATCTCAAGAATCAAAAATTAGCAAACTTGACGAAAGAGTTTTACCATACGTTTCTATGAATGAAATTAATTACATCGCTTTTGACGAGCCTTCAATTGAATACCACATAGAACTATTTGGTTACATGCAAAATATGTTGGATAAGAAAGTGAAAGAATTGGACGATTGGCTAAAAGATAGCGGTATCATTACCGATGCTGACCTTTTTGATTGGTACAATACTAATTCATTGGAAAAAATGGAGAGTATGACTTTGCCTTATTGCGTTCGCAATAATATTGACCATCCATTGGTTGACAATTGTGATCCAAGAAAACATGAAGCATATTTGAGCAATAGTAAATTCAATAATAAGGACTTGATACGGAGAAGTATTGAGATTATGAGGAATGCCATAATCTCTAATCCTGAGGTTTTCAAAAAAGAAGAGAAATAAAGTAGAAAAAAGCAAAGCATAAAAGTATGACCGACAACGAAAAAGCACTAATACACCAATTTGAAATGGCTGCTCATTCACAAGGAACGGCACAATTCCTATTCAATTTGTTTGGCGGCGGCTTTATCACCAAAGACCAAGCAAAAGAAACGTTGGAGTTTTGCAATGTAAAGATGAAACGCGACATCGAAAGCAATCCCTATCTATCAAGAGAGCAGAAAGACTACGAAATAGCCATGAGAGAATCTTGTTTTAATGCATTGAAAGTGTCTATGGGGTTGTAGGTTTTACTATTTTGCCACCTTTACCCGACAATTGTTTATGTACAATAGGGTTTTATCGCCGAATTAGTTATCAACACCTCTTGCGGGATGTGTGTATTCAGCATTAACTTTGCAAGGTCGCAAGACAAACGAGCATGTCTTCATCCAAAACATATATGAAACCACGGAAGAAACCCATGAAAGTCATTATCATTTGCTTGGCTATCATAGTTGTGCCTATCATAATAAAGGCCATCTGGGTCAGCATCGCCACAAGGCATAACGGCGACTTTGAGAGCGAGAAGGCAGACATCATGGCGCGGCGGGATTTTCTGATAGAGAAGGTGATGACCAGTCCGCAAAAGCTTATTGATGAAATGCCCGCCATCGTCGGGCCGCAGTTTCAAGGGGAGTGGGCGTTGTATTCATGCTCGATGCTGTCGGCGGCATTGGTAAATACCACTTTGATATACGAAGAGGATAGGGAAGCGAACATTGCCCGTATCGATAGCCTCATCCAGATGGTCTTGTCGCCGGAATTGCGGGCTTACGACCGTGAGCGATGGGGTGAAGACCCGCTGGAAACGTTGGATGGCAAAGAGAGCCATGTCTCTTATCTCAGCCATTTGGCTTGGATGATTGGCGGTTACAAGCGCATCGGCGGAGGCGACAAATACGATGAGCTTTATCATCGGCTATGCGAGACCATGAACCGCCGCATCCTTGATAGTCCAAACATGAATCTGCCCACTTATCCGGGCGAGTGCGTGTATGTGCCGGATATGCTGGTGGCCATCGTGGCACTTTCGGTTTATTCTCAGCAGTATGAAGGCAAGTATTACTCAACCGTTTACCAATGGCTTGCCGAGGCCAAACAGCATTGGCTTGACAAGGACACTGGGTTGCTCGCATCGTTCTTGCCTGACGACAGGGAAGGGATGTATGAGAAAGCACCCGTCAAAGGCTCCTATTCGGCGTTGAGCTGTTATTATTTGACCTTCGTTGATGAGGAGTTTGCCCAAGACCAATATGAGAGGCTGAAGGCGAACTTCTTGCAGAAACGACCTATCACAGGCTTCAAGGAATACCATGACAGAAGATGCTGGCTGGGGATGGACATCGATGCGGGTCCCATCGTGTGCAACCTTAGTCCAACGGGAACAGCCTTTGCCGTTGGTAGTGTGACCTATTTCGAGGATTGGGCATTAAGGAAAAAGCTTCTGAAGACGGGAGAACTTGCGGGAACTACCTGGCGTAGTAAAGGCAAGAGCCATTATCTGCTTGCTGATGTGGCCTTGGTGGGTGAGGCTATCATGCTGGCCATGAGGACGGCAGTTGGATGGGAGTTTACAACAACTCCAACGACACTGTTGCGATAGTAATCTTTTGTAAAAAAACAGGAATTGTTTTCTGCATCATTCCAAATCCTCACAAATTAATTCATCGTTTTATTCCAAAATCTCACATTTTTAAACACGGAAATATTCCATTTCCTCAAAATGTTTGGGATGGATTGCTGCCATCTTTTCGGAAATTGTCACATTTTGCCACCTCCACCCGACAGTTTTCCCCAGTTTTTGCAAAGTGTAGTTTGCAAATTTTACAATATTTTGTCGATTACATTCGACAATTTTGTGTGTTTGCAGGCGAAACCATACACACAAAAAAGAATCGCGCCTTTTTCGGCGCGATTCTTATTGTTTTATTTTCTGTCTCTCCCAAACAACGCCCCAATCCAATGCCTATTGAGCCTTGAGATGTTCTGCCGCTTGATGAGTTTCGGGCATTCGGCCTCGCAGGCGTAGGTGTTGGTGCAGCTGCCAAAGCCCAATTCGTCCATCTTGCAGACCATCTTGTGTACGCGGTCGGCAGCCTCGATTTGGCCTTGGGGCAACAAAGCCAAATGACTGACCTTGGCACCCACAAACAACATCGCGCTGGCATTCTTACAAGCAGCAACACAGGCACCGCAACCGATGCAAGATGCGGCATCCATGGCCATGTCGGCTTTGTGTTTTGGAATCGGAATCGTGTTAGCGTCAGGCACACCGCCCGTGGTGGTGCTGATGTAGCCTCCCGCTTGGATAATCTTGTCGAAGGCGGAACGGTCCACCACGAGGTCGCGGATGACAGGGAACGGCTTGGCACGCCAAGGCTCAATCCAAATGTCGTCGCCATCATGGAACTTGCGCATGTGGAGTTGGCAGGTGGTGATGCCGTCGTCGTTGCCATGGGGTCGCCCGTTAATGTAAAGTCCGCACATACCACAGATACCCTCGCGACAGTCGTTGTCGAAGCACACGGGATGGGCAATGCGGTCGTTGATGAGCTGCTCGTTCAGGATGTCAAGCATCTCAAGGAAAGAGCAGTCGGGCGAGATGCCTTCCAGAGGATAGGTCTCGAAATGACCCTTGGCGCGGGCGTTCTCCTGACGCCAGATATGTAGTGTGAATTTCATGGCTTACTTGTAATTACGGTTCGCGATTTGGATATGTTCATAATTGAGCGGTTCCTTCTCCATGGTCTCGGGTTGGCCGTGGCCTTGGTATTCCCATGCGGCGACATACATGAAACGCTCGTCGTCGCGGAGGGTTTCGCCGTCGTCGGTTTGGTGTTCGGTGCGGAAATGTCCGCCGCACGATTCCTCGCGGTGCATGGCGTCATCTATGACAAGTTGCGCCAACTCAAAATAGTCCTCCAAACGATAGGCTTTCTCCAATTCGGGATTCATTTCGTTGGCCGTGCCCGGAATGAAAACCGATTTCCAGAATTCGTTTTCCAGCTCCGAAACCAATTGTTTGGCCTTGGTGAGGCTCTCCGTGTTGCGCGCCATGCCGCAGTATTCCCACATGATTTTGCCTAATGCTTTATGATAGTGGTCGGTGGAGTTGAGAGTTGAGAGTTGAGAGTTGAGAGATTTTTCTGCACCGATTTGAAGAAGTTTATTAATGCGTTGCCGCACAGCCGTTTCTGCCGTATCAAATTCGGGCGATGTCGTTGAAATCTTGCCCACATTGATTTGGTCGGCTAAATAGTTTTGCAAAGTGTACGGCAAAACGAAATAACCGTCGGCCAAACCTTGCATCAGGGCAGAAGCACCGAGTCGGTTGGCGCCGTGGTCGCTGAAGTTGGCTTCACCAGCAGCAAAGAGTCCTGGAATGGTGGTCTGCAGTTCGTAATCCACCCAAAGGCCGCCCATCGTGTAGTGGATGGCGGGATAAATCATCATCGGAGTCTCGTATGGGTTCTCGTCGGTGATTTTTTGGTACATCTGGAACAGGTTGCCATATTTCTGCTCAACGGCCTCTTTTCCAAGGCGTTGGATGGCATCGGCGAAGTCGAGATAGACCGCATAGCCTGTGCCCACGCCAAAGCCCGCATCGCAGCGTTCCTTGGCGGCACGGCTGGCCACGTCACGGGGAACGAGGTTGCCGAAAGCGGGATAACGGCGTTCCAAATAATAGTCACGGTTTTCTTCCGCTATGTCGTTGGCTTTCAGTTTTCCCGCTCGGATGGCTTCGGCATCTTCCTTTCGTTTGGGCACCCAGATGCGACCGTCGTTGCGGAGGCTTTCGCTCATCAGCGTGAGTTTGCTTTGGTAGTCGCCGTGGACGGGGATGCAGGTCGGGTGAATCTGCACATAGCAAGGATTGGCGAAGGCTGCGCCCTTACGATGGCACACCCACGCCGCGCTGCCGTTGCTGTTCATTGCATTGGTGGAAAGATAATAGAGATTACCGTAACCGCCAGTACCCAACACCACCGCGTGGGCGGCATAGCGTTCCAAGTCGCCGGTGGCCAAGTTCCTGACAATGATGCCTCGGGCGCGACCATCAACCACGACCAAGTCCATCATTTCGCAGCGCGTGTGCAGTTTCACCGTGCCACGGGCGATTTCACGGCTCAAGGCACCGTAGGCGCCGAGCAGCAGTTGTTGTCCCGTCTGGCCTTTGGCGTAGAAGGTTCGGCTCACTTGTGCGCCGCCGAAGGAACGGTTGTCGAGCAGACCGCCATAGTCGCGGGCGAAAGGCACGCCTTGCGCCACGCATTGATCGATGATGGCACCGCTAACCTCCGCCAAACGATACACATTGGCCTCACGGGCGCGATAATCGCCACCCTTGATGGTGTCGCGGAAGAGGCGTTCCACACTGTCGCCGTCGTTTTGGTAGTTTTTGGCCGCGTTGATGCCGCCTTGGGCAGCGATGCTGTGGGCGCGGCGGGGCGAGTCTTGGATGCAGAAAATATCCACATTGAAGCCCAATGCACCGAGTGAGGCGGCTGCCGAGGCTCCGGCCAGTCCCGTGCCGACCACGATGATGTCGAGTTTGCGCTTGTTGGCCGGATTGACCAATTTCTGCGAAGCCTTATAATTCGTCCACTTTTCAGCCAGCGGACCAGCGGGTATCTTAGAATCTAATTTCATATCATTGTATGTCTTTTAATTAGGAATGCGGAATGCAGAATGCGGAATTCTCAAACCTTGTTCATTCATAATTCAGCATTCATAATTCATCATTATTATTATAGTCCGAAATAAACACCGATGACCACGACAGTGAACATCAGGCACACCACCCATGTGAAAATCTGGCCAAGCACCTCGATGGCCTTGGCGTATTTGTAGTTATACAGTCCAAAGGTCTGGAACACAGCAGCGAAGCCGTGCCGCAAATGGAACCAAACGACGGCAAAGAACACCAAATAGGAAATGACGATGTGCAAGATCTTGAATTTCTCGCGGGCTTGGTGATAGAAGTCAGGCTCGACTTCAAGTCCGGCGGCTTCAAGCACAGCCTTGTCTTCTTTGTCGAAGTTGGTGAGCCAGTTGCCCTTGGCGGAGTATTCACCGTGCTGCTCGGCATAGTTGAATGTGTTGGGTTGGGTTGTTTTCAGTGCCACAACATCTTCCGTCTTGGCCATATATTTGCCTTTCAACCAGCCTATTTTCACGAAATAAAAGTCCGTGAAATGCAGCAAAAGGCAGGCAAAGATGAGGATGCCCGTCCACACTTGCAGTTTCGAGCCTTTGTGGGTCTTTGAGCGCGTGGGCTTCTTGTAGCCCACAGGCCTCGCCATCTTGTTGGTCATGGCAAGCCAAATGGCCAAGACCACATGCAGTAGCAGTGCGCCAAACAAGCCAATCTCCAGCACCTTGATGATGGCGTAGGTACCCATGAAGTGGCAGAAAGCGTTGTACCATTCGCCGCCGTCATGCCTCAGGATGAGCAGGTTGGCAGTGGCGTGGAACAGCAGGAAGAAACTCAAGAATGCGCCCAATGCGCCGACGAGGATCTTCTTAGAGATGGAATGTATCTTTGGTAAATTCATGATAATAAGTATTTTCAGTTGGTTATTTCTTAGGTGCTCCGCCACCGAAGTCGTCATACAAGATGTTCTCGGGTGCCACACCCAAATTGTCAAGCATATTGACCACAGCCGCACTCATCGGGCCGGGACCGCACATGTAGTATTCGATGTCTTCAGGAGCTTTGTGGTCTTTCAGGTAGGTGTCGTACATCACATTATGCACAAAACCGGCGGTATATTTCACGCCCTGTGCATCGGCTGCGGGGTCGGGACGGTCCAAAGCCAAGTGGAAATGGAAGTTGGGGAAGTCTTTCTCGAGTTGCAGGAAGTCTTGCAGGTAGAAGACCTCGTTCAAGGCACGAGCACCATAGAAGTAATGCATCTCACGGTCCCTTACATTCAAGGTACGGGTCAGGTGCATAATCTGTGCCCTCAAAGGAGCCATACCAGCGCCACCGCCTACCCAAATCATTTCGGGGAGTTGAGAGTTGAGAGTTGAGAGTTGAGAGTTGTCTTGCGTCTCACGTCCCGCGTCCCGCAGTCCCGCAGTCTCGTGTCCTTTGACATGAAATTCCCCGTATGGACCTGACATAATAACCTTATCGCCCGGTTTCAACGAGAAGATATACGATGAGGCAATGCCCGGATTGACATTCATGAAACCAGAACGGTCGGGCTTGAAGGGCGGTGTGGCGATGCGCACCGTCAGCATGAAGACATCGCCCTCGGCGGGATAGTTGGCCATCGAATAAGCACGAATGGTGGGTTCAGTGTTGACGCATCGCAGGTCAAACATCTTGAATTTCTCCCACGAAGGCAGGTATTCCTCCCCTATCAGTTCCTTGTCGAAGTCGGCATATTTGATGTCGAACTTCGGTATCTTGATTTGTGCGTATGAGCCAGGCACGAAGTCCATGTGCTCACCAGCGGGCAGCTGCACCTTGAACTCCTTGATAAAAGTGGCCACGTTGCGGTTGCTGACCACCGTGCATTCGTATTCCTTCACGTTCAGAATCGACTGCGGCACCACGATTTTCAGGTTTTCCTTCACCTTCACCTGACACCCCAAGCGCCAGTGGTCTTGAATCTGCTTGCGGGTGAAGAATCCAACTTCTGTGGGCAGAATCGTTCCGCCGCCTTCCACCACACGGCATTTGCACTGGCCACACGAGCCTTTGCCACCACAGGCAGAGGGCAGATACACTTTCTGTTCGGCCAGCGTGGCAATCAATGTGTTGCCCGTCGGGATAGTCAGCACTTTGTCGTCGTTGATGGTGATTTTCACCTCACCTTTGGGCATGAGTTTGTTGCGCACCCATAGCAGCAGGGCAACGAGCAGCAAGACGATGCCTAAAAAAACGATAATGCTAAGTAATATATTGGTTGTAAAATCCATAATATCAAATTTTTATACCCATAAAGGCCATGAAAGCGATACCCATCAAACCAGTGATGATAAATGAGATGCCCACACCCTGTAGGCCTTTGGGAACTTTGGAATAGCGAAGTTTCTCGCGGATGGCGGCGATGGCCACAATGGCCAGCAGCCAGCCAATGCCAGAACCGAGACCGAACACGGCGGCCTCACCCACATTGCTGAAGTTGCGCTCCTGCATGAAGAGCGAGCAACCCAAGATGGCACAGTTCACCGCAATCAGCGGAAGGAAAATGCCCAAGGCGGAATAGAGCGACGGCGTGAAGGTCTCAATCACCATCTCCAGAATCTGCACGATGGCTGCGATGATGGCGATAAAGAGGATATACGTCAGGAAACTCAAATCGACAGAAGCCAATTTTGGGCTGATCCACGACAAAGCACCAGGCAAAAGCAAATATTTGTTGATCAGATAGTTGACTGGAACGGTAACGACCAACACGAAAGTCACGGCCAAACCCATACCGGCACTGGTCTTGACGGTCTTCGACACAGCAAGATAAGAGCACATGCCCAAGAAATAGGCAAAGATCATATTGTCAACGAAGACAGATTTGATAAATAGTCTGAAAAATTCCATGGCCGTTTAGTTTTGGTTGTTCTCTTGCATTTCGGGGTTACGGGTGCGCTGAATCCAAATAATGACACCTACAACAATGAGTGCCATCGGCGGCAAAATCATGAGTCCGTTGTTTTGATAACCAGCCTCGTAGAACGACTGCGGAATGACTTGGTAACCAAGTAAGGTTCCTGAGCCAAAGAGTTCACGGAAGAAGGCTACGATGACGAGTATCAAGCTGTAACCTAGTCCGTTGCCCAAGCCGTCCAAGAACGACTCTCCAGGCCCATGCGACAAGGCAAATGCCTCCAAGCGTCCCATGATAATGCAGTTGGTGATGATAAGTCCAACATAAACAGATAGTTGCTTGCTAACATCGTAGGCAAAAGCCTTCAAGAATTGGTCGATCAAGATGACCAAAGTGGCCACAACAACAAGCTGCACGATGATACGGATACGGTTGGGGATGCCCTTTCGCAGCAGCGAGATGATGAAATTCGACAACGCCGTCACAACCGTCACTGATAGGCCCATCACCAAAGCAGGCTTGAGTTGGGCGGTCACGGCAAGGCAAGAGCAGATACCCAGCACCAACACGGTGACAGGATTGGTCTTGCGCAGCGGTTCTATGATGAGTTTATTCAGGTTAGCCATAGTTATTCTCCTCTCTTGGCAATTTTGCTTAAATATGCCGAATATTTCTCCAAAGTATTGTCAATCATTTCTTTAACTCCATCAGAAGTCTTGGTTGCCCCAGTGATGGCGTCAAATTGAACAGGAACGAGCTTCCCATTTTCAAGTATCTGTTTTCCAGAGAATTGACCTTGGAATTTATCGGTCGTGATTTCTCCACCCAACCCAGGGGTTTCCGACTTGTGGTCGAAGTTGGCGCCCAAAATGGTCTTGCCATCGGCGGCAATGGCGAGATAGCCCCAAATGGGACCCCAAAGCCCGTTGCCTTGCATGGGGATGACGCTGATTTGGCGATCGATGACATATAAAGGAAGGGTACCGTCCTCAGAGATATTACCGCTCTCATCCAACAGAAACGAACCCGTGCAATGCTTCTCGAACAGCAAGGGGGCGTTTTTGGCGTCCACATTGGGAATGCCCGCCGCCGTAAGGATGCTGATGCGTTTCTCGTTCTTCTTGTTGCGGTCTTGGAAAGGCTGTAGCCACAAGGCCGTCACCGTGAGCAGCACCGCCACAACGATAATTAAAACACTGGCGTACAAGAAGATATATCGATTACTATTGACATCTTTCTTCATGGCTTAACGGTTTTTGAAAGTTTTAAGGCACGATGTTGGCGCATTTTGATGTTCCTGGCCACCACGCAGTGGTCGATGAGCGGGGCGAAGCAGTTCATAAGCAGGATGCTGAGCATCATACCCTCGGGATAGGCTGGGTTGATGACACGGAGCATCACGGCGAAAATGCCTATGAGCAGGCCATAGATCCACTTGCCCGTGTTGGTCTGGGCTGCAGTGACGGGGTCGGTGGCCATAAAGACCGCACCGAACATGAAACCGCCCATCAAATAGTGGTAATAGAAAGGCAATTGCATGTATTCGTTGGCTCCAATAGCATTGAATAACAAGCCCATGAGACCACCACCAAGGATGACAGAGAGCATGACACGCCAACTGGCGATACCCGTGAACAACAATAGGATGGAGCCTAATAAAATGGCTATCACAGATGTCTCACAGGTAGACCCGGGAATTGTTCCGATGAACATATCCAAAGCAGAGGCCGAAGGACGCATCCCAGCGGCCAGTTCAGCCAAAGGCGTGGCGCTCGTGATGGCGTCGGTGCCCCAAAGGTCGGCGGCAATCCATACGTTGTCGCCCGACATTCGAGTGGGATAGGCGAAGAAAAGGAAGGCGCGCGCCACCAAAGCGGGATTGAGGAAATTCATGCCCGTGCCGCCGAAGACCTCCTTGCCGATGATGACGGCAAAGGCCACTGCCAGAGCAAGTTGCCACAAAGGCGTGGTGACCGGCACAATCATCGGGATGATGAAACCTGTGACCAAAAAGCCTTCGTTCACCTCATGGTGGCGTATCTGCGCGAAAGTGAATTCGATGCCCAAACCGACGATATACGACACTGCCAACATGGGCAACATTCTCAAGAAGCCGAACCAAAGGCAATACCACCAACTGGCCACGGTACCAAGTTCGTAAGGCCAATCCGTGGCGTGGAGCGAAGTCTGATAGCCGATGTTCCACATGCCAAAGAGCATGGCTGGAACGAGGGCGATGACCACCATAATCATGGCGCGTTTCAAATCGATAGCGTCGCGAACATGGCTGCCTCGCTTGGTGACCCGATTGGGCGTGAAAGCAAAAGTATGGAAAGCTTCGTATGTGCTTTCCAGCCAAGCCCATTTCCCTTTAGGCTTATGGGTCTCAAACCACTTTGCCAGCCCTTGAAACGAAGTACTCTTCACTTTATACTCCTCACTCCTAACTCCTAATTTCTTACTCATGATAATCCCTCCTTTCTCAGTTTCTCCAATGCCTCACGGACGATGGCTTGGATGTCGGTTTTCGATGTGTCGATGAACTCGCAAAGGGCGAAGTCTTCAGGCTCGACCTCGTAAATGCCCAAGTTCTCCATCAGCTCAATGTCGCCGATGATGCAGGCCTTGATGAGTTGCGTGGGATAAATGTCGAAGGGGAAGACCCGCTCGAAAT
This sequence comes from uncultured Bacteroidia bacterium, assembly GCA_902791165.1. Taxonomy (GTDB): domain Bacteria; phylum Bacteroidota; class Bacteroidia; order Bacteroidales; family F082; genus Limimorpha. The sequence goes on along the minus strand of CADAVB010000001.1, from coordinate 15,849 downwards.
TGCCCGTAAAGACCAAGGGACGCAAGTCGCCGTGGGTGTTGGTGTCGAACTTCCAGAAGTTTTCGAAGCGCGGAAGCTCGATACCCATAGGCTTGAAGGTGCTTTTCGGCATGAAGCCGCTGAGGAAGGTGCGCGAGAAGCTGAACTTCCTGAAGCCAGGCATCAGCCAGCCCATGAAGTCGTAATAGTCGCCTTCGGGCAGGATGCTCACCAGGTCGTCGTAGGCACTCAGAAAACCATCAGCAGCGATTTGTGTGCCGCTCAGGATGTCGCCCGAAATGACGCGGTTTCCCTTCGTGGCATCGTTGGCATCCATCTTAGGATATTCATTGTTAAGCAGTTGCGCTTTTGTAATCTCAGCCAGACAAGCCCCAAACCTTACTCGGTAATAATGCGGGTTCTTGATATTGGGTCCGGCCACGGCGACAACGCGCTCAGGCTTGTAAATTCCCGTGGCAACCAATTCACCCAATACGACAACATCCTGAAGGTTCATCGTCCAGATGATTTCTCCTTTATTAATAGGGTCAATGTGGGCGATTTGGGTGCCGATGTTTCCGGCAGGATGGGGACCTTTGATGTAGTGAGTTGAGAGTTGAGAGTTGAGAGTTAGGAGTTGCTTCGCCAATCTTTGATTGGGACGGAAACAAATGTGGACTTTCCCGTCCGTCAGTTTTGCCAGTGCCTCAAGGCCTTTTTTGAGTGCCTCTTCCCTACCTCGCACGACGAAATCGTAATCGGGCGCCAATGGTGCGCTGCTGAAGGCGCTGACGAAGATGGCCTTGGGCTTGTCGTCGGGGTTGGCGACGGTGCCAAAAGGTCGTTGGCGCAGTTGGGTCCAAAGGCCGCATTGCAGCATGGCTTCTTTGATTGCATCTGCCGTGGTCAAAGCCGCTGTCGCGGATTTGTAATCCGCGACGGTCGAGCCTGCGGATTTGAAATCCGCTTCCACAACCACCTCCAAAAGCTTGCGTTTCTCGCCTCTCACGATGGCTTTCACCTGCCCGCTGACGGGCGAAGTGAAGCGGATGCGCTCGTCGCTCTTGTCGCAAAACAAGGCATCGCCGACTGCCACCTTATCGCCTTCCTCGACCAGCAATCGCGGCGTGAGGCCCACAAAGTCAGTGGGCTTCATGGCGTAGGTCGCGATGCTGCGTGCATCGGTGAGGCGTTTTTCAGCCACTCCACTGATGGGCAGGTCAAGACCTTTCCGTATCGTTATTGTCTCAGGCATTTTTTTTGAGGTTAAGCAAGGGATAAATCTGCTTCACAAAAAGTTCCTCGGCATTCTCCTTGGTGGCATGATGCAGGAGAAAACCGTCGTCACACAGCGTCATGTTCGGCATCTCCTCGTTCATCATAGACCCAGTCTCGCACTTCACATTCACGCCGTTGATGCACTCGTTGAAGCAAAAACTAGCTTTCAGCTCAATCAAGTCTTCGACATCGTATTTCTTCAGCAAACTCTTGAATTCCTGAATCACATCGTAAGAACCATTGAGGTGACACGAACTTCCAGTACAAATCTTTATTATCATCGTTACCTTATTTATAGATTACACTTTGTCATTATTGGCATTTCCATACCTTATTTATACAATCAAGCTACTCGCCCGCTAATTCGATATATTTTTATCGTATCTGTATCTCGCTGCAAAATTACGACATTTATTTTGATTTCGACGAAAAAAAAGTAAAAATTTTCAAAATTGAGGTTTTAGGCATTTTTTAAGCTCTTATGTTATTTATAATCATTTATATTCCAATATATTAAACTCTATTTCGAAGAATAGTGCGAAAATATTTCATCTTTTTGCTTCGAGTATATGATTTCTTTGTACTTTTGCAAACGATAAAAATGTATCGATTATAAAATAGTAATCATTATAATTAATTGAAAATCAAAACACTTGAAGCTATGACAGCCAAGACAACAAGTAAATTCCGCACCGAGAGCGACCTTCTCGGAAGCAAAGAAGTGCCAGAAGAGGCCCTCTACGGCGTACAGACAACACGCGCCATCGAAAACTTCCATATCAGTGGCAATCTGATGGTCAGTTACCCCAATTTCATCAAAGGTATGGCCATCACAAAGAAAGCCGCAGCTCTTGCCAACTATGAAGTAGGCATGATCAAGGTCCAACAAGCCAACGCCATCTGCCAGGCTTGCGACGAACTGATTGCCGGACAGCACCACGACCAATTCCCTATCGACATGATCCAAGGTGGCGCCGGTACCTCAACCAACATGTGCGCCAATGAGGTGATTGCCAATCGCGCCCTTGAAATCATGGGCCATCAACGCGGTCAATACGAGTTCTGTTCGCCCAACGATGTGGTGAACGCCTCGCAATCCACCAACGACGCTTATCCTTGCGCCATCCACATGGCCATGTTCCTTGAACATGAGGAGTTCCTCCCCCATCTGACCCAAATGATCGACGCTTTGGAAAAGAAAGCCAAAGAGTTTGCCGAGGTCATCAAGATGGGCCGCACCCAATTGCAGGATGCCGTCCCCATGACCTTGGGACAGACATTCAGTGGTTTTGCCGCATCGCTCCGTGGCGAACTGCGCACTTTGAACAGCGCCGCCCGCGAGTTCCTAACCGTCAATATGGGTGCAACGGCCATCGGTACGGGCATCTGCTCCAAGCCAGGCTATAGCATGGCTTGCATCAAGGCCTTGCGCGAGATTACGGGATGGAGCATCCATTTGGCCGACAACCTCATCGAAGCCACCAGTGCCACGAGCTGCATGATCCAATACAGCGCGGCCATGAAGCGCCTCTGCATCAAGATCAATAAGATGTGCAACGACCTTCGTCTGATGAGTTCCGGCCCTCGCTGCGGCTTCAACGAGATCCACCTGCCCGAGCGCCAGCCCGGTTCTTCCATCATGCCTGGCAAGGTCAACCCTGTCATCCCCGAAGTGATGAACCAAGTATGCTATAAGGTGATCGGCAACGACATGACCATCACCTTCGCCTCCGACAACGGCCAGCTCGAACTGAACGTGATGGAACCCGTCATCGCCTACAGCCTCTTCGAGTCCATCCACCTGCTCACCAACGGCCTTGACACCTTGCGCAAATACTGCATCGAAGGCATCGTTGCCAACGAAGAGCATTGCCGCAAACTGGTTGAAGGCAGCATCCAAGGAAGCCAGCGAAACCGGTCGCGGCGTTTACGAGCTGGTCCTTGAGCACAACCTGCTCACCAAGGAACAACTCGACAAGATTCTCCGTCCAGAGAACATGCTCAAGCCCGTTGACATTAAACTGTAGGTAAGGACAGAATAATTGCTTTGAATAACGGCGCCGCATGAAGCGGCGCCGTTATTTTTTTTGTGTTTTTCGCTATTTAGAAAATAATTCATAAATTTGCAGTCCAATAGTAACGAAACACAAGATTTAAAACGATAAACAATGAAAGTAAGAGAATTAGTCGAAAAACTCAACCTCAAGGTTTTGTCGGGCGAGAAAGGCCTTGACAGAGAGATAGATGGCTGCTACATCAGCGACCTTTTGAGCGACGTGATGGGCAACGCCATGGAAGGCAACATCTGGATTACGCTCCAAACCCACAAGAACGTGATGGCCGTGGCCTCGCTGAAGGAAATGTCGTGCATCATCCTCGTGAAGAACCTCGTGCCCAACGACGAAACCATCGAGCAGAGCAACGACGAGGATTTGCCCATCCTTCAAACCTCGCTGCCGACGTATGAAATTGCAGGGTTAGTTTATAACTTGTTGCACTAAACACAGCCAAAAGGACAACCCGTCCCCTTTATCGTCATGGCGGAGGAACATCCGCCATCTCCCAAGCGCAAAGGACCATCCAAACGCATAGGAGATTGCGGATCAAGTCCGCAATGACGAAAAAGGCCGAAGTGAGTCGTGATAGTGAATAATATGGAACTACAATCATATAGAGCCGACCTCCACCTGCACACGGTGCTTTCGCCGTGCGGCGACCTCTATATGAGTCCCTCCGCCATCGTCGAGCAGGCCAAGAAACTCCACCTCGATGTCATCGCCATTTGCGACCACAATACCACGCGACAGGTGAAGGTGACCAAAAAAATCGGGCGCGAAAACGGTATCCTCGTCATCGGCGGCGTAGAAATCACCACACAAGAGGAAGCCCACGCCTTGGCCTATTTCGAGAACGACGAGCAACTGGACAAGTTCCAAGAATTTCTTGACGCGCACCTTCCCCACATTCCGTTGGACGAGGAAAAATTTGGCTATCAACTCATTGTGGATGAAAACGAGGAAGTGGTCGGCGACGAGGAATGGCTGCTGTGGAGCGCACTGGATGCCGATTTGGACCAGCTTTATGACGTGGTTCACGAAATCGGAGGGCTGTTTGTTCCGGCTCACATCAACAAGCCGGCGAGCAGTTTGGTGAGCCAATTGGGCTTCGTGCCTCCCGACATCAAGGCGGACGCTTTGGAAATCTCGAAGCACGTCACCAAGCCCGATTTCCTGAAGAAATACGCCTATCTAAAGAAGTTCAACTTCACCAAGAGCAGCGACGCGCATTTCCTTCACATCATCGGCGAGGTGCATTGCGTGTTGCACATGTACGACAAGACCTTCGACGAGTTCCGCAAGACCCTCCATGGCGAGGATGGACGCTACATCGACACTGAACCCAAAGAAAAACTACAACTCCTTTTTGGATAAGTAAATGAACAACATTAGTTTACACATTGGATGCAAGACTTTCATTTGACCATGACCACCGACCATGACCCTGACCATTTTTACTGGGAGTGAGAGTGTCAGGGTTTGGGTCAGCGGTCAGGGTAAAAAGTCATGTGTCCCGAAGTCAAAAAAAATAGACTATGAAAGAACTATCACTACACGTCTATGACCTGATGGAAAACTCGACGGCGGCCAACTCCTCCCTCGTCGAACTGACCATCAAAGACAGCTTGAAAGACAACATATACGCCTTCACCATCAAGGACAACGGCAAGGGCATGACACCCGAGTTTTTGGCCAAGGTGACCGACCCTTGGACCACTTCGCGCACCACGCGCAAGGTCGGTTTGGGCTTGCCGCTTATCAAGATGAACACCGAGAACGCTGGCGGCGGCATGAAGATTGAAAGCGAGGTCGGCAAGGGCACCGTCTTGAACTTCTGGTTCCAGCACGACCACCTCGACCGTCCCCCGATGGGCGACTTGGCAGGCTCGTTGGTAATGCTATTTTCGGCCCACGAAGACATCCATTTCATCTACAAGCACATCACCGACGACGGCGAGTTCGTCTTCGACACCGACGAAATCAAGGAAGCCCTCGACGGGATGCCGATGACCGACGTCAGCATCATGAAATACCTAAAGGAGATGATTCAGGAGAATTTGGAGGAGATACATTATAATGATTAAAAAAGGCGCGACACTCTTGTCACGCCCTCTTGATAGTTTTTTTGGTTTGGATTGGGTTGGTATTCCCATCAATCAAACAGCTCCACAGGATTGATTTGCAGGAAATCTTCCGCTTTCATGCCGCCTTCTCCTACGACAAAAGCTTTTATGTCCTTGAACCGATTGCGGAACTCGCCCAAACCCGAATTGCTGTCGTCGGTGTTGCTTTTCACCTCAATGGCCAAAACTTTGCCGTTCTTCTCCAACACATAATCCACCTCACGGCCTTTCTCGTCGCGCCAATAATAGGTCGAATAACGCCCTGTCATCGCACCATTAATAATATGCGCGCCAATAGCCGACTCAAACAGCCGTTCCCAAAGCCTTGAATCCGTCAACGCTTCATTGTACGACTTCCCGCAAAAAATGTTCTTCAAGGCATTGTTGAAAACCTGATATTTGGGAACGCTGTTCCGCTTCCGTGCCTTGTCAATGGAAAACTTGTCCAAAGTGCATACCAAGCCTGCATCGCCAAGCAAGCCAAGGTAGGCTGCCAAGGTGGTCACATTGCCCGCATCCTGCAACTGCCCCATCATCTTGGTCAGCGAGAGTTCCATGCCTGAATAAGCCGAAGCCAACTCGAAAGTTTGACGCAACAAAGCCGGTTTCATCACCTTGACCCCTTGCAGAATGTCTTTATTGATTGTGGCCTCGATAATTGCGCCGGAAACATAATCCAGCCAACGGCTTTCATCATCAACCAAAGTAGCGGCACCCGGATAAGCACCAAAATAAACATACTGCTCCACGCTGAACCCGAAGGCATCTCGCATCTCGACAAACGACCAATGCGTCATAACGATGCGTTCAAAACGTCCCATGAGGCTGTCGGCCAGGCCATAGTCCAACATCACACGCGACGAGCCAAGCAACACCACCTTGATATTCAAATCGTTGAAAGTGTCGGCATCCCACTCCTTTTTGACCGCCTCACTCCACGAATTCACTTTTTGCACCTCGTCGATGACCAAAATATACTCGTTGGCTTTTTCGGCTTTCATTTTCTGCCTCACCGACTCCCAACATTCGCTAATCCAATACAAGTTGGTGGCCGGAACCGCGTCGGCATTAAACATCGCGTATGGGATGGCGCAATCCTTCAAAACCTGCTTCACCATGGTCGATTTTCCCACCTGACGAGGCCCCATCACGACCTGAATAAACCTTCTCGGCTCTTCAAGCCTCTTTTTTAATGTCTGATAATCAACTCTTTGATACATAATTCAAAATTTACTCAATAGATTGAGCAAATTTACTCAACAGATTGAGTAATTTTGCTTTGCGTGGCAAAGATAGGGATATTTTTCAAATCATGACAACAAATTCCCTTATTTTCGTCCATCCAATCGAAAAAAGACCTATTTTTGTGCAATTAAACGATTAAACAAATCGAAGATTGGCTAACGCCGAATTATCATTTCAACGAAGTTAATCAACAACTCAACATACAATGAAACTCAGAGAAATATCTGAACTTTTGAACGCCAAGGTGCGCTGCGGCGAAGACCGCTTGGACGAGGAACACGAAACCGCCTTCGCCTCCGACTTGATGAGCGACGTGCTCACCCTTGGCGACTACAACCCCGTGATTCTGACGGGATTATGCAACATGCAAACCATCCGCACCTGCGAGATGGGCAACCTCGACATCATCGTGCTCGTGCGCAAGAAAAAGGCCACCGACGAGATGATTGAGGAAGCCGAGGACGAAGGCATGGTGGTCATGGAAAGCGACTTCTCCATGTTCAAGGCCTGCGGACTGCTCTTCAACGCGGGGATGCAACCCATTTTCTGATGTCTAACCAAAACACTACGCCATGCACTTAGAATACCAAGTATATGAAGCGGACTTTGTGAACGCCGGAGCCGCATCGAGCGCCATCAAGAAGACCTTGAAGCAACTCAACGTCAATCCGCAAATCGTGAAACGGGTGGTCGTCGCCTTGTATGAAGCCGAGGTGAACGCCATCGCTCACGCCTACGGCGGCATGATTTACGCCGACATCGAGCCTGACAAAATCATCCTAAAGGTGGAAGACAAAGGACCGGGCATTCCCGACATCGCGTGGGCCATGCAGGAAGGCAACTCCACCGCCTCGCCCGAGGTCCGCAACATGGGCTTCGGCGCGGGCATGGGCCTGCCTAACATCCAAAAAAACGTGGATAAATTGAATGTAACCTCCACCGTGGGCGTTGGAACCACCGTTGAAATGGAGGTCAATTTCGCGTAAATGATTTCGGACACACGCGGTGTGTCCCTACAAGGGCGAACACGCGGTGTCCATAACAAGGGCGAACACGCGGGTTCGCCCCTACGAACAACAATTAAACGATTAAACCATCAACAATTAAACGACATGGACAAGACCCCGTTTTTCCACGCCCTGAAAATCGACGAGGACACCTGCATCGGCTGTTCGCACTGCATGAAAATCTGCCCCACCGAGGCATTGCGTGTGCGCGACGGCAAAGCCATGCTCATCCCCGACCGCTGCATCGACTGCGGCAACTGCTTCAAGGTGTGCCCCACCCACTCCATCTACGTCAAGCAAGACGACTTTGAGGACATCTTCAACTTCCCCATCCGTGTCGCGCTGATTCCCTCGGTCTTCATGGGATTGTTCCCCAACGATATCACCGTGTCGCGTATATACTCGATACTCAAGGAGATAGGCTTCACACATGTCATTGAAGCGGAGTCGTCTGTACCCGTTTATACGGCGGCCAAAAAGAAATTCACCGCCGAGAACCCCGACATCAAGCCGCTGATTTCGACCTTCTGTCCGGCCATTGTGCGCCTGATTCAGGTGAAGTTCCCTGGGCTGACCGAGAACCTCATCCCGCTCCGCGCCCCGATTGACATCACGGCCATGTACATCCGCCGCAAACTGAAACAAGACACCGAGCTGAAGGACGACCAAATCGGCATTTTCTACATCACACCTTGCGCGGCCAAGATTGCGGCAGTGAAAAACCCCGTCGGCGAGGAAAAGTCGCTCGTGGACGGCGTCATCAACATGGATTCGCTCTACAACCGCGTCTATCACGAAATCAAGAAGCAAGGCAAGGGCTACAAGGAGCAGAAACTGCCCGTTTCGCAGCTCTCTGCCGACAGTGTGCTCTCATCGCTCACCAACGGCGAACGCCGCCTCTCCGATGCGCGACACTCCTATGCCATTGACGAAATCCATAACGTCATCGAGTTTTTGGAAAAGATTGAAAACGAGGAAATTGAGGATGTCGATTTCCTCGAACTCCGCGCCTGCGACCAAAGCTGTCCGGGCGGCATTTTGGCCTGCGACAACCGCTTCCTCATCTGTGAGCGAGTGTTCAACCGCGCCCGAAAAATCGCCGACCGCGAGCGCAAGGGCGAACAGACCAAGGACCACGAATTGGAGGAAGAGCGCAACTACCTGATGCGCAACATGAAGGTGGGCGAAATCAAGCCACGCAGTATGCTTGTTCTTGACGACAACATCGCCGTGGCTTTGGAGAAGATGAAGAAAATCGACGGCTACCGCGCCCGACTGCCCCAGACCGACTGCGGCATTTGCGGCGCGCCCACTTGCGACGCCTTGGCCCGCGACATCGTGTGCGACAACGCCGAACTCACCGACTGCGTCTTCATCCAGCGCAACCTCGAAGCCCGTGGCAACATGGACGTGCACGAATCGCTGAAAATCATGGAAGTGATTTGGGGACGCGACAAAATCAACGACTATGTGAAGAAGAAATGAGCCGCTCGGCCTGTTTCCGTGCAGTGTGTTTGGCCATCAGTTCGAGCAGATAGACCGACAACGCGCCCAAGCCTACCATAATTACAGCAAGCAGCAGTTCTAAATTCCAGTTGGGCAGGTGGAAAATGTAGTCCATCATGTCGGCAGTGGGCGTTTTCCACGGATACACCACTGGAAGACTACCCAACATGAACCCCGCGAGGGCCGACAGCGTTTCGTTGCGGAAGTCGCGCATGAGCCACGAAAGCAGGTAAGAAAACGACACGATGCTCACAATGGCACCCAAGGCGAATGGTAGCAGAATCCTCGCGCCATGCAAGAAGGTGGAAGCCTTCGCCAAAGACGGAATCGCCTCTGTTACAATAAGTTCGTAGTTCCCCATCAACAGCATGAGATGCGAACCAGAAATGCCTGGCACCACCATGCCCGTGGCTCCTACGATGCCACAGAGAAACAGGTAGAAGAAATTGTCGTTGGAATACGGATTCGACTTGATGGAGAGCAGAAACGAGATGGCAAAACCCGCCAAAAGAAGGGCTATGTTCTTGAAAGTCACCTTCTCAATCCGTTTCATCACATACACCACCGAAGCGATGATGAGGCCGATGAAGAACGACCATGTATAAACCTCGTAGGAACTGAGCGTCTTTTTCAAGAAAATGGCCGTCAGCACCATGCCGACGAAGAGTCCCAATATCAAAGTGAAGAGGAACTTGGCATCGGTGCGACGCGCAAACTCGCTGACTTCGCCCTTGCGGAGATACCTGAGATTCTTGGGATTCAACGACTTGATTGCATTGACGAAACGCTCGAACACATCCAAAATCAGCGACACCGTGCCGCTTGATATGGGAAACACATTCACCGCGCCCATAATCATGCCCTTGATGAAAACCTTAATCGTAAGCCACAGTTTCAGCATCATTGTCGTGCTTTGGTTTGAAAACACAAAAATACGACAAAAATTGTACTCAAACCGAAAAAAATGTTTGAAATCTGCGGTGGTTTTTATAACTTTGCATGTTGAATCTATAATTGCATATATTTCTGTCCGAACAACACCATTTAGAGAGAAATTCACTATCTTTGCGGACAAAACCCACTCAATATGGCAGAACAACCAGAAAAACTCATTTTCCCGCAAAACTTTGACATCAAGGTCATTGTGGCGGCCATCGTCCCCATCGAGGAGAGCAAGGCCAACATCAGCCGCGTGTTCAGCGACAGCAAGGCCGTGCACAGCTTCGTGAGCGCAAGAGCCAGTGCCAAAGGCAATTACATCACCTACACCTACAACATCGACCTGTTCAACGTGGGTTTCAGGCGTTATGTGCACCGCTACGCCGTCGCGAACAACGTGGTCGGCTATGTGGAAAACGACCGCGCCAACGACTGCGTCCACATTGAAGCCGAAGGCGAGGAACAAGATTTGGAACGATTCACCTTGCTTTGCGGCGAAGGCACACCTTATTCATTAATAACTAACATGAAGGTTGAAACCATCGCTTTAACCAATAAATATGTTGATTTTCAAGAGATAAGATAATTTGACCCTGACCCTGACCATTGACCCTGACCTTTGACCCTGACCTTTGACCCTGACCTTTGACCCTGACCCTGACCATTGACCCTGACCATTGACCCTGACCTATGACAACTTACAACTGATAACTGATAACTGATAACTGACAACTGACAACTAACATGATAGACTTCTCCAAAACCCTCTTCTTAGACATTGAAACCGCATCGCAAGTTAAAGATTACAGCCAATTGAGCGAGCGGATGCAGAAACTCTGGGACCACAAGGCCGAGCAGATTGCCAAAGGCGACGAAAGCGCCACGCCCGAGTCGCTCTACGAGCGCGCCGCCATCTATGCCGAATTTGGCAAAATCATCTGTATATCAGTGGGTTTCTTCAACGATCAACGCTTCCGTCTGAAGTCGTTTTACGGCCACGACGAGAAAGCTTTGCTCACCGAGTTTGCCACCCTCCTCGACCGCTATTATGCCTTCCCCGATGCCCAACTCTGCGCCCACAACGGCAAGGAATTCGACTTCCCCTACATCGCCCGCCGCATGATGGTGAACGGCATCAAAATCCCGCGCGTTCTGCAAGTTGCGGGCAAGAAGCCGTGGGAAACCAACTTCATCGACACGATGGAACTCTGGAAATTCGGCGACTACAAGACCTTCACTTCCTTAGACCTGCTTTGCGCCATCTTGGACATCCCCACGCCCAAGGACGACATCAACGGGAGCGAGGTGGGGCGCGTGTATTGGATAGAAAACGACCTTGAGCGCATCAAGACCTACTGCCAAAAAGACGTGCTGGCCGTCGCGCAACTCATGCGCCGCTACAACTACCTGCCGCTCATCGCCGACGACCAAGTGGATTACACCAACTGACCATGCATATTCTCTCCAAATCGACGTATATCAAGGGTTTGCAGTGCGAGAAGGCCTTGTACATGCAGAAAAAGCACCCTTACCTTCGCGACAAATTGAGCATCGAGCAAAGGGCCAAGTTTCAGCGCGGTACGGATGTCGGCGTGTTGGCGCACGCGTATTTCCCGGGCGGTGTGGATATGTCGCCCAACTCGCCATCGCAGTTCCCGAAAAAGGTGCAAGAAACGATGACAAACCTCGCCAATCCCGCCGTAAACGTAATGTACGAGGCTGTCTTTCAGCACAATGACACACTCATTATGCTCGACATACTCGTCCGCGACGGCGAAAAATGGATGGCCGTGGAGGTGAAAAGTTCGCTGCGCCTCAGCGACACCTATTATAATGATGCCGCGCTGCAATACTACGTTTTGCACGGCTGCGGCGTGCCGCTCAGCGACTTCAAACTCATGTACCTCAACGCCGACTATGTGAAAAACGGCGCGATTGACGTGAAGCAGTTGTTCAAGTTGGAGTCGGTAATGGAGTATGTCGTTGAAAGAGAGGATTTTGTCGCCAAAAATGTCGAACGGCTGAAGGCCGTCGTTGCATTGCCCCATGCCCCCGTCGTAGAAATCGGGGAACGGTGCAACGACCCCTACCCTTGCGATTTCTACGGTCATTGCTGGAAGCATGTTCGCGAGCCTAACTTCTATACCATTGATTATAAGACACTTTACTCGCTTGCTCCACAGCCCAAGCCAAGGTCGGTGGGTTACCTTAACCTGCTCTTGCACCGCCCCGCCGTACCCGAAATTGACGGCACCAAGCCCTACGAGGAGATGATTTTGGCTTTCGCGTTGCAAGGCGAGCACGAAACCAATGACTGTTTCGTTTGGGATTGCTTTGATGACCACAGCCGTTGGCGCGAGGCCATCCCCGTTTTGATAGAGAAACTCTCTCATTATGAGTTAATTGTGTGCTTCACACCGCAAAACCTTACCACTACCTTGCTTCGTCACGAGATCATCCAAAATAAAGAAGTCGGCCACAAGATCTTCAACCTCTTCGATGTGCTCCAAGAGGCCCATTTCTACCATCCCGCCATCAAGCGCGGCATGACTTTGCAACGGCTCGCTGAAGCCCTTTTTCCCGACTCCAAGTTGTTTGAACACAGCAGGATAATCCTCGAAGCGACCGCTCACGACCTCATAGGTTATCAACAGGCCAAAGAAGACTTAATTGCTGAAAATGAAATAGTTGCCAAAACTTATCAACACTTCTTCAAGTAGTTGATAACTTCTATTACCCTCCGAAAACTGGGTAAGATTCTTTTCGTAATTTTGCCCTCTCAAAACACACAAATCATGCCCAACGAAACTATGACTGCGCGTCGCCCCTTCGGCGACCTCGCCAAACGCAATATGGCCACACCCGAACAATTATTGGCTAATCAAGGCCGAATCCCTCCACAAGCCACTGACCTTGAAGAGGTTGTGCTCGGTGCGCTGATGCTCGAAAAAGAAGCCGTCAATGCCGTTATCGACATTCTCACGCCCGAAGCCTTCTATTTAGACAAGCACCAGAAGATTTTCGCCGCCATAAAAGGTCTGTTCGGAAAATCGGAACCAATTGATATTCTGACCGTTACTAACGAACTGAAATTCCGTGGCGAGTTGGAGATAGTGGGTGGCGCCTACTACATTTCCAAACTCACCAACCGCGTTGTTTCGGCGGCCAACATCGAGTATCACGCCCGCATCATCATGCAGAAACACATTCAGCGTCAGCTGATTATGATTTCATCCGACATGATTCACGAGGCGTTTGAAGACACCACCGATGTTTTTGACCTGCTTGACAAGGCCGAAAACAACCTGTTCCAAATCAGCGAGAACAACCTGCGCCGCAGCTACGACTCGATGCAAGACCTTGTCAGCAAGGCTATTACAGAAATCCAAAACGCCAAAACAGCCGACGACAAGCTGCGCGGCGTGCCTTCGGGCTACACCGAACTCGACCGTATCACGCAAGGCTGGCAGAAGTCGGACCTTATCATCTTGGCCGCACGCCCGAGTATGGGTAAGACCGCTTTTGCGCTCAACTTGGCCCGCAACGCCGCCGTCCAATTCAACCGACCTGTGGCGTTCTTCTCCTTGGAAATGTCTTCAGTTCAATTGGTTACGCGCTTGATTTCGACCGAAACCTCGCTCACTGCCGACAAGCTCCGCAGCGGCGACCTCGCCGAGCACGAGTGGCAGCAACTGAACACCAAAGTTACACCGCTGACCAACGCGCCCATCTTCATCGACGACACACCGCAGCTCTCCATCTTCGAGCTTCGCGCCAAGTGCCGCCGACTGAAACAGCAGCACGATATACAAATGATTTTCATTGATTATCTGCAACTTATGACCGCAAAGGGCGACCGTGGTTTCAGCCGCGAACAGGAAATTAGCACCATCTCGCGCTCGCTAAAGAGTTTGGCCAAGGAGTTAGAAGTCCCCGTGTTGGCACTTTCGCAGCTGAGCCGTAGCGTGGAGCAACGTCCTGGCTCGAAAAAACCCATCCTCTCCGACCTGCGCGAATCGGGTGCCATCGAGCAAGACGCCGACATGGTGATGTTCATCTATCGTCCTGAATATTACAAAGATGGCGTGGATGCCGAGGACAAACCCAAGGGCTACAGCCTCATTGACATCGCCAAACACCGTAACGGCAAATTAGGCGAAGTGGAACTGCGTTTCGTCGGCCAATATGCTCGTTTTGAGGAGTTTGAGCAAGGCTTTGACAACAGCGCCTTCACCACCATCGGGCCGAACAACCAGTTTGACAGCCCCTCAATGGTCATCGGTTCCAGAATGAACGACGAACCAGAATTGTCGCCCTATCAACCTTCTATTGAGGCGGATCCGTTTTAACCTCAAAAAACTGAAAACCACATGGCAAACAAAGAAAACAAACGGCCCCACTCCAAAAGTAATCCACTGAAATTCAATGTTTCAGAAGAGGCTAAGCTAATGGAGTTCTTGATAAAAAAATTAGACGGCATCAGCCGCAACAAGGTGAAGAACATGTTGGCCAACAAGGTCGTCAGCGTGGACGGACAGCGCACCACGCAGTTCGACTTCGCCCTGCAACCCGGCATGGTGGTGGAAATCGGCAAGCCGACGGCCAAGGAACGCTTTCGCAGTCCGTGGTTAGATATTGTCTATGAGGACAAATATTTGCTGGTCATCAACAAGAAGGAAGGTTTGCTCACCAACGGCCCCGTCAAAAAGAAAGACACCGCGCAAAACATTCTGAACCAATATTTTATCTACACCCAACAACGCTGCCGCGCCCACACCATCCACCGCCTCGACCGCGACACCAGCGGTCTGATGCTCTTCGCCAAGAGCAAGGAAGTGGCCTTGATGTTTGAGGAAGACTGGAAAAACACCGTTTATGACCGCCGTTATGTGGCCTTGGTGTGCGGCGAAGTCAAGAAAAAGGAAGGCAAGGTGGCCTCGTGGTTGAAGGAAGGTCGGGACCTCATCACCTATTCAAGTCCCACCGACAACGGCGGCAAATACGCCGAAACCTACTACGAAACGCTGATGACCCAAAAGGGTTATTCTTTGTTGGAATTAGAGTTGGAAACCGGACGCAAGAACCAGATTCGCGTCCACATGGCCGACATTGGGCATCCCGTGGTGGGCGACCCAAAATACGGCAACGGCGACAACTCCTTGGGACGCTTGTGTTTACACGCCTACAAACTATGCTTCCATCACCCCGTCAAAGAAACGGACTTAGAGTTTGAAACGCCATTTCCGGCGGTGTTTGAGAGGCCGTTCCCTAAGCAGGATTGGTAGATAAAGGCTCAATGCGATACTCAAACTGCTGCTTGAGCTTGTCGCGGCGCAGATACAGCACTATATAGTAAGGTATCAGTGCGACAATGCTGACAAGAGCCGCCAAACCTTCGGACATGCCCAGACCCAAACAGACGAACAATACGGCCAAAAGCAAGATGATGGGAATCAGATAGGCCAAAATGGCGGCTTTGTTGCCCTGTCCCAAAGACATGACGACATTGACCCGCTGCATCAAGGCAAAGTCGCGACCTTGTGGGCGCGGCACGGTTAGTCGTTTTTCGGAGTGCTCGCCCATGCCACAAGCACTTTTTGCATGACAAGCCGCACAGGCACTCTGTGCCACGATTTTGATTTCCAATTCATCGTCGGTGATACGGGTTATTATGCCCTCGTGGGAGATGGTTTCTTTGTTGTTCATGCCGCAAAA